>JBATEA010000369.1:0-16577 GCA_049663745.1 Steroidobacteraceae bacterium
CTCGCCTACCGCCTGGTCTACGAGCTCTTGCCGTTCATCACCGGCATTCTGCTGCTGCTCGCCTACGAGGCCTGGGCGCCGCGCGGCGCGAAGAAAATCCTGTAACGGAAAGGGTGACGCAGTCCGGCGCGCGAACCGCACCGCTTAGCGGCCACCCATGATCGCGACGTAGTCGGTGCTCCAGCGGCTGTAAGGCACGCATTCACCGCCGGCGCAGGCGGCCTCCGGTGTGCGCCAGAACCAGATCTTCGAGAAGTTCTCGAAGCCGTTGGTCGCGCAGCCGGCCTCGCCCAGGAGCGCATTTCCGGTGCAGGCCGCCGGCACCGCGGGCACCGAACCGAACCACGCGGCAACGTCTCCCTGGACCTTCGGGCTGATGGACCACTCCATCCACTCGTAGGCGCAGTTTGGGTGCGCTGCGGCAGCAGCCAGCATCGTCGTATCCGACCAGCCCGTGGCGCCCTCGGTCGGCACGGTGGTCGCGATCGGCTGCTTGTTGGCCACGAGCGTGTTCGCCTGGAATGGCCACGACCCGGAGGCGACGACGCCCTCGTTCGTGAAGTCCTGCACCTGGACAATGGCGTCATGCCAGTAACGCTGCACCAGCGGATGCTCCTTGCGCAGCAGGTCGAGCGCTGCGTTGTACTGTGCTTCGTTCAACGCATACGGATCGGTGACGCCGAGCTCGGGCCTCTTGCTCTTCAGGTAGAGCGCCGCGTCCGCGATGTAGATGGCGCTGTCGTAGGCCTGCACGCGGCCCTTGTTCGACTTGCCGTCCGGATATTTCATCGGCTCGAACACGACCGCCCAGGAGGTCGGCGCCTCCTTGAAAGTCTTCGTGTTGTACATCAGCACGTTCGGGCCCCACTGATACGGGACGCCGTAGTGCTTGCCGTCCACGAAATGCCAGGGCGCCTCGCGCAGGCGCCGATCCACGCTCGAATAACCGGGCACGCGCGTCACGTCGATGGGCTGCACCGCGCCGCCGCGGATCAGCCGCAGCGAGGCGTCGCCTGAAGCGGTGACGAGATCGTAGCCACCCTGGCTCATCAACGAAACCATCTCGTCCGAGGTGCCGGCGGTCTTGACGTTGACCTTGCAGGCGGTCCTGGTCTCGAAGCCCTTGACCCAGTCGTAGGCCGCGTCGGTGTCGCCGCGTTCGATGTAGCCCGGCCAGGCGACGATATCGAGTTGTCCCTCGAGAACCGGCGCCGCGGAGGCAGCGGGTTCCTTCTTGCCCTGACAGCCGACCAGGGCGATGACGATGCCAGCCGACAGGGCAGCCAGGCGTGACGAACGGCGCATGGTGATCGCGAACATGATGGAGTCCACCGGAAATCCCGCTGGTTGCGCCCAGTTTCTACCTGGCCGCTTCGGCCATGCGGATGGCCTATTGGCCGCCAGCCGATTCGTCTGCGGGCAGTTCCGGCGCAACGGTGATCCGCAGCCGTCCGTAGGGAGAGGCGGCGACGGTCGCGTTACCCCGCCTCTCGAGCCAGGCGAGTGACGAGGGCGTCAGCAGGTCGCCTTCGCGGCGGCTGTCGGGCGCGGCGCCGAGCACGGCCGCCGGCGTGAAGACGACAAGGTATCGGGCGTCTTCCGAGGCGGGATCGATGGGAACGGTCACGGCGAGGCCAGTCTCCCCGCCCGCGGTTGTGAGTGCCGGCTCCAGGCGCAGGTTGTCGAGACCGGACATGCGCAGCACGATGAACGTGTCGTCGAGCAATGCGACGACTGGGTAGAAAATGCTCGCGCCGCCACTGTGGCCGGCATCGAAGAAGCTCTTGACGCGCAGGTCGTATGGCGTCGTGACCTTCGGCAATTTGAAGGCGGCAAACGGGCTGAGGCCGCTCTGGAATTCGAATGCCAAGGTCGCCCGATTGATGTCCACGTCCGCGGAACCCTGTTCCGGCAGCGGCTCGTAGGAAAAGGTGGACGGATCGTCGCAGCAGGCTTTCGTTCTGGCGTAGAGCGCGAGACGCGCCTCAGGCTTTGCCGGGTAGGATTGCGCAGGTGCCGTGGCGCAACCGGCCAGAACGGCCGCGAACACCAGCGACAGGAGCAACATTGATACTCGCATCGGATACCAGCCATCGAAAGGGGCGAGGGCAGGCTAGCATGAATCCGGCCTCTGCCGCGGTGATCGGCGCGGGTCTTGCCGGTATTGCCTGCGCGCGGCGCCTGTCCGCTGCCGGCTGGCAATTGCGCGTGTTCGAATGCCAGCGCGCGCCCGGCGGGCGCGTCGCGACGCGCCGCTTCGAGGCTGCCGCGTTCGACCACGGCGCCCAGTATTTCAATGTGCGCGAACCGTCGTTTCGTGCGGTGATCGAAGCAGCGAGTACAGCGGGCGCCGCGGAGCGCTGGCGGCCGCGGTGGCCGGGCGGCGATCAGGAGCGCGGCGAATTGTGGGTCGGCGCGCCGGGCATGAGCGCGCTGCCGCGATTCCTCGCCCAGGACCTGGACGTCGAGTACGGCGCGCGCATCACGCGCCTCGAACGGACGGATGCCTGCTGGACGCTGATCGACGACCGTGGTGCCGGGCACTCGGATTTCGGACTCGTGGTGCTGGCGCTGCCGGCGCCGGAGGCTGCGATACTCGCGGCTGCACATACGCCGCTTGCCGATCGAGTCCGCGCCGTGCCGATGGCTCCCTGCCTGGCCGTAATGGTCGCCTTTGCGGGCACGCTCGGCGACGTGCCGGACGCGGGATTCACGGATGACGAAATCCTGCCCTGGTTCGCGCGCAATGGCTCGAAACCCGGGCGCGACGCCCCGGACGCCTGGGTGCTGCATGCCTCGGCCGATTACTCGCGCCGGGAATTCGATGCGCCGCCCGCGCGGGTCCAGAACACCCTCCTGGCGCGGCTCGCCGGGCAGCTCGGGCGAACCTTGCCCGGGGTGCTGCTGTCGGACATCCATCGCTGGCGCCACGCGCGGGTCGAAGCGCCGGTAGGGGAGGCATTCCTGCTCGACGGGGAGTCACAAATCGGCTTTTGCGGCGACTGGTGCCTGGATGCGCGGGCCGAGGCCGCGTTCCTGTCCGGCGACGCGCTCGGCGCGGCGCTGTTGGAAACGCGACATTCGGACTCGTCCGGTAAGATGCGCGACAGACGATGAGCAACCGGCGAAATCACTGGGTCCTGGTCGCTGCCCTGGCAATGCCGCTGGGGGCCTGCGCCGCGGGCGCGCCGGCCAAGACGGAGTCCGAGAGCATGGTCATGCCTTCGCCGGCGCCGCCGGTTGCCGCAGTACGGCCGCACGAAATCGTGTCTCCGAACGGCACGCGGGTGGACGAATATTACTGGCTGCGCGACGACACGCGCTCGAACAAGGATGTGCTCGCCTACCTCGAGGCCGAGAACGCCTACAAGGCGGCGATGACCGCGCACACCAGGGCCCTCGAGGACCGCGTCTACAACGAGATCATCGCGCGCATCAAGCAGGACGACTCCACCGTCCCGTATCGCAAGCGCGGTTACTGGTACTACACGCGCTTCGAGAACGGCAAGGAATACCCGGTCTACGCGCGCAAGGCGGGTTCGCTCGAGGCGGCCGAGCAGGTGATGCTCGATGGCAACGCGCTCGCCGAGGGCCACGAGTTCTACCAGATCGGCGCGATGGCGGTCGCGCTCGACAATCGCCTGCTCGCCTGGGTCGACGACACGGTCGGCCGGCGCCAGTACACGCTGCGATTCAAGGACCTCCAGACCGGGCAGGTGCTCCCCGACCACATCGAGAACGTGGATCCGTACCTCGCGTGGACCGCCGACAGCAGAAGCGTGCTCTATGTCGAGAAGGATCCGGAAACGCTGCTGGGCCTGCGCGTGAAGCGCCATGTGCTCGGCACCGAACCGTCCCGGGACGCGCTCGTCTACGAACAGGACGATGACAGCTTCTACACCAGCGTCGGCATGAGCAAGGATGAACGCTACATCCTGATCTTCGCGCAGAGCACGGTCTCGACCGAATGGCGTTACGCGGATGCCGCGGACCCGGCGCTCGCTTTCCGCGTGTTCCTGCCGCGCGAACGCGACCACGAGTACTACATCGAGCACCTCGCCGGCCGCTGGATCATCCGCACGAACTGGCAGGCCCCCAACTTCCGGTTGATGGAAGCAACGGTCGGCGAGGAGGGCGATCGCGCGAACTGGCGCGAGCTCATCGCGCACCGCGACGACGCCTTCATCCACGGTTTCGACGTGTTCAAGGATTTCCTCGCGATCGAGGAGCGTTCGGGCGCGATGCGCAAGATCCGCATCCGGCCATGGACTGCCGGCGCGGATTTCTTCATTTCCGCGGACGAGGCCGCCTATACGACGACGCTTGGGCAGAACGCCGAGATCGACACGCACATCGTGCGCTACGAATACAGCTCGCTGACCACGCCGAACAGTGTCTACGATTACGACATCCAGACCGGCGAGAGGCAGCTGATGAAGCGCGAGCCGGTGCTGGGCGATTTCGATCCGGCCAACTACCACGCGGAACTCGTGTGGGCGACCGCACGCGACGGCGCGAAGGTGCCCGTGTCGCTGGTCTACCGGAAAGGCTTCAAGCGCGACGGGCACGCGCCGCTCGTGGTGTACGGCTACGGATCCTATGGCATCCCGATGGATCCCGAGTTCGTGGTCTCGCGCCTGCCATTGCTCGATCGCGGCTTCGTCTACGCCATTGCCCACATCCGCGGCGGCCAGGAAATGGGGCGGCGCTGGTATGACCAGGGCCGCCTGCTGAACAAGATCAACACCTTCACCGATTTCATCGACGCGACGCGCTACCTCGTGCAAGAAGGCTATGGCGACCCGAAGCGCGTTTCCGCCATCGGCGGCAGCGCCGGCGGCCTGTTGATGGGCGCGATCGCCAACATGGCGCCCGGCGACTTCCGCGCGATCGTCGCGCAGGTGCCGTTCGTGGACGTGGTCACGACGATGCTGGACGAGAGCATCCCGCTGACGACCGGCGAGTTCGACGAATGGGGCAATCCGAAGCAGAAACCCTATTACGACTACATGCTGTCCTACTCGCCCTACGACAATGTCGCACACCATGACTATCCGGCCATGCTGGTGACGACCGGGCTGTGGGACAGCCAGGTGCAGTACTACGAGCCGGCCAAATGGGTCGCCCGCCTGCGCGCCCGCAAGAGCGGCGACAATCCGCTGCTGTTCCGCACGACGATGGAGGCGGGCCACGGTGGCAAGTCGGGCCGCTTCCAGCGCTTCCGCGAACGAGCCGAGGAATACACGTTCATCCTTGACCAGTCCGGCATCACGGAATAGTCCGTGAACCCGCCGTCATGAGCGCGACATCGGCCGGCGCGGGCGTGCTCGACCGGCTGGTCAGCGCGAGGCCCGGCGAAATGCCGGCGCTGGTCGCGGCCTTCGCCTACAACTTCCTGCTGTTCACGGCTTACTACATCCTGAAGCCGCTTCGCGACAGCATGGGCATCACCGGCGGCGTCGAGAATCTCGACGATCTGTTCGGATGGACGCTGGTCGGCATGCTGGTCGCCGTGCCGGTGTACGGCTGGGTCAGCGGGCGCTTCCGCCGTGCCGTGTTCCTGCCCTGGATCTACGTTTTCTTCGTCGTGCAGCTGGCGGGATTCTGGGTGCTGTTCCGGCTGCTCGCCGACCACGCGCCGGTCGCGCGCGTGTTCTTCGTCTGGGTGAGCGTCTTCAATCTCTTCGTCGTGTCGGTGTTCTGGAGCTTCATGGCGGACCTGTTCGACCGCGAGCAGGCCAAGCGCGTGTTCGCTTTCATCGCCGCGGGCGCGAGTTCCGGCGGCATCCTCGGCTCCAGCATTCCGGCGTTCTTCGCCGCGACGCTCGGCGACGTCAACCTGCTCTTGATCTCGGCGGCGCTGCTGGCGGGCACGATTGCACCGATCCGTTACCTGCTGCGGTGGAGCGCGGGCCGGGCGGTGCAGGGCGAACGACTCCCGGAGCGCGCAATCGGCGGAAATCCCTTCGCGGGCATCACGCGCGTATTCAGCTCGGGCTACCTGTCGGGCATTGCGCTGTTCGTGTTCCTGATGGCCGCGGTGTCGACCTTCCTGTATCTGCAGCAGGCGGAACTGCTGCGCATTCATTTCCCGGACAGCTCGGAACGCACGGCGTTTCTCGGCCGCATCGAGACGCTGGTCAATGTCACCGTGGTGCTGGTCCAGGTGCTCGCGGTCGGCCGGCTGACGTCGCGGGTCGGGCTGCCGCGGATGATCGTCTCCGTGCCGCTGGTCGTGGCGGGCGGTTTCCTGCTGATCGCGGCTTCGCCGACGCTCGCGACGCTCGTCGGCGTCTACGTGGTGCGCCGCGTCGGGCAGTACGCGGTGGTGCGACCCTGCAGGGAGATGCTCTACACGACGGTGGACCGGGAGTCGAAGTACAAGGCGAAGAACGTCAACGACACGCTGGTCTATCGCACCAGCGATTTTGTCGTCGCCAAGGGCCACGACGCCTTCGTCGCTGCATTCACGGCGAGCCTCACCTGGGTTGCCTGGCTGGGTGCGGGGATCGCAGCGCTCTGGGCGCTGGTCGCCTGGCTGCTCGGGCGGGCGCACGAACGGGCCGTGGCGACGCGGCCGGTGGCCTGATCAGTCCTTGAGCTCGAATCGGAGGCGCGTCGCGACGCGCTGGTCGACGACGCTACCGTTGACCATGCGCGGTTCGTAGCGCCAGCGCGCCACGGATTCGAGCGCCGCGCGATCGAACACCCCCTTGGGTTCGGCGGCGCGGATGGTCGCATCCTTCGTGCTGCCGTCACTGGCCACCGTGAATTCGATGTCGACCCAGCCGGTCGTGCCCTTCTCGAGCGCGCGAGCCGGGTACGCGGGTTTCACGAAGCGCGTGCGATGCAGCTCGTTCTCCGGCAGCACGACGGGCGCCGGCTTTAGCGGCAGTATTGCCGCGCGCGCTTTCTCGATGTCGGCGGCAACGGCGGTGACGTCGGTCTCTTGCGCGCCGGAATCGGCGGCGGTCTTCAGCAGCATCTCGGCGCCGCTGACATCGCCCATGATGGCGAGGCGGCGCGCCTCCGCGAGCGACTTCGCGGCAAGCAGGGCGGAGGTGTCCGACAGGCCCACGTAAGCGGGATCCGAGGCTCGCAGCAGGTCCAGGTAATGGCGTGCGGAATCGGCCGGCGGCTCGACCAGGTGTCCCTGGGCGATGCGCTGGTTCGCGAGCGTGAACAGCCTGAGACGATCCTCGCGCAGCGTGCCGAGGCGCGCGACCTCCAGTTCGGAGCGCAACTCGGCGACTTCCGGGCGATCGACGTCGAGTGCGATGGCCTGGTGCACCCATGCGCTGGCGTCGTCGAGGCGGCCCTCGCTCATGGCCTTGCGGGCGTTGGTCTGGAGCAGTGCGGCGAGCGCCGCGATGCCCTGCTGCACGCCCGGATCCGCGGGGTCGAGGCGGCGCGCCGCCAGCAGGTAGGCAAGAGCGCTGTCCTTGCCGCGGACCAGCCGGTTGCTGCGCATGCGATCGTTCGCGAGCAGGACAAGCCCTTGCACGCGGCTGGCCGTGCTGCGCTCGGCCGCAGGCGCAGTGCCCGGAGCCGGCGCCGCGACTGAACCCGCCGGGCGCGGCGTATTGCCGGACATGCCGAGGCGTTCCCGCTCGCGCTCGAGCTGGGTCGTGAAGAACTCGAGACGCGGATGATCGGGCCGCGCGGCGCGTGCCGCGTCCACGGCGCTCGCAAGCGAATCCAGGTCCTCGGCCATCAGCGCCTTTTCGGCCCGCTCCAGAAGCACGTCCGCAACGCGGTCGATGCCGCGTTCCGCGACCCGGTTGCCCGGGTCGCGCGCCAGCACGGCACGGTAGAGTTCGAGCGCGTTCTGTTCGGGCGGTTGGATGAGTAGGCCATGCGAAAGCGCAAGGCCCGCCTCATCCAGGAGTTTCTGCACTTCGGATTCCCGGCTCGCAGCCGCCGCGTCGGGTTTCGCCTGGCCTGTGTCCGCCAGCATGTCGCCGAGACTTTCCCAGGGCTTCCAGACCGCGAGCAGCATGACGATCAGTGCGAGCGAAATCAGCAGCAAGCCGCGGCGGAACCAGCGCCGCATGCCGGCGCTGTCCAGCCTGATCGTTGGCATCTTCAGCGCTTTCAGCTTGACGGAGGTGGCGCCGGTTCGCAGCGCGGCGGCCGAGATGTCGGCGGTATTCTGTTGCTGGCGGCGGAAGGTCGCTTCCACGAAATTGCGGATGCGTTCCGCGGAAGCGGGCTTGTGCAGGAACCGGAAGATGATTCCCTGGGAGACGAGGTCCACGAGCGAAGCTTCATCGTCGCGGCGGCCCGCGACGATGATCGCGAGCTCGGGGAACTGTTCATGAATCTTGCTGATGAACTCGCGTGTGTCGTAGTCGGCGAGCGATGCGTCCGCCAGCAGCACGGCGTTGCCTGCCGCGACGATCAGGTCGGCGGCATGGGTCGCATCGTCGGCGCGCCAGACGCGGTGATTGCCGGACAGCGAATCGCGCAGCAGGTCGATGAGCACAGGATCGGCGGAAAGTGCGATGACATTGGCGCCTGCTGACGGCGGCGACGCAGTCGCGCGATCCTCATTCGGCTTTTCGACGTGTGAATAGTCGATGTACACGGTACCCCGGGCGTAACAAATTCGCGCAAAAATGCCGCGACACGGGCCGGCAAGCCGGTGACGCGCTGGCAGTGACAATCCTTGTCAAAATCTGTCGTGGCGAACGAGACACAGGTCAAGATTCCGTCCCAGGGCGCGTGACGCAGTTCGAAAAATCCCATGACTTCCGAGACTTGCGGCAAGGGGCCATCGGGGTACCCGCAGGGGGTCCCCGGGCGTTGCTGGGGCACCACAACGGTTTCACATTGTTCGGTTTTCACGGAATTATGTGAATCTCGACAGCGGCCTGAACGGCCCGTATGGTGGTCCGGCCTGGGGGGGATGGGTCTACATGCCAGGAGGGCTGGGTATCACGCAGCAGATTGCATTCGTATCGAGCCTGCCAGCCGAGCATTACCATCAGCTCGAGGCGCTGCTGTTCTTCAACGAGCGCCAGAATCGCGTCCGGCACGGCATCCAGACGGCCATCGACCGTTACGGCTCGCCGGAGATCGTCGTCGACGGAAAATCGTTGCGTGTACGCGTCGCCGGCCCTTCGGAGGCCCAGTGCCTGTTCGCCGTCGAGCGCGAGGGCAATGTTTCGCGGCCTGTCGGCGTGATCCTCTATGTACGCGACAGTTTCGAGCGCATCACGGTGCTCCACCTGGTGGTCGCGGGCGCGTACGCCGCCGGCGGCCCGCGCGCCAAGTACAACCTGCTGCTGCGCCTCGTGCAGGCGGTCAAGCGGGTTGCGCGCTGCACTTCCGGCATTCGCCACGTCGAACTGCTCTATTCGCAGAACAGGCCGCGCGCCGCTTACGCCTAGCCAGCCTCGGATTCACTCCTGCGCGCACGCGGTTATGATGTAGCCGCACCCCGACGCAGGAGACACACATGATCCGCTTTGCCCGTCCGCTGCTCGCAGCTGCGCTGCTGCTGCTGGCCGCTGCGCCCGTGAGCGCCGCCTCAAGGGAGGAACTCGACGCGTCCGTCCGCGAAGCGATCGACGCGCTGTACAAGCATTCGAGCGCGGCCAAGGAACTGGCCGACAAATCCGCCGGCATGCTGGTTTTCCCGAAGGTCATCAAGGGCGGAATCGGGATCGGCGGCGAGTACGGCGAGGGAGCCCTGCTGGTCGGGGGCAAGACCGTTGCCTACTACAACATTGCCGCGGGCTCGATCGGATTCCAGCTGGGCGTGCAGCAGAAGAGCCAGGTGATCCTGTTCATGAACCAGCGCGAACTCGACAAGTTCCGCGGGAGCGAGGGCTGGAAGGCCGGCGTGGACGGCAGTGTCGCGCTCGCGACCCTTGGCGCCGGCGGGCAGGTAGATACAGAGACATCCAAGAAGCCGATCATCGGCTTCATCTTTTCGAACAAGGGGCTGATGTACAACCTGACATTCGAGGGCTCGAAGATCTCCAGGATAGACAAGAAGTAATCGGTGGCCGAACGCAGTTCCGGGGATGTCGCCGACAATTGCTGAAATCCGGCGGGCCCGCGAGCGCATTGCAGGCATAGCCCTCCGAACGCCGCTGCTGCGGCTCAACGTCCAGGACGCGCCCGCCGAAATCTGGCTCAAGCTCGAGAATCTCCAGCCGATAGGCTCGTTCAAGATCCGCGGCGCCGCGAATGCGATGGCGCACATCGAGCCCGCCAGGCTCGAGCGTGGCGTGATGACGGCGTCCGCGGGCAACATGGCGCAGGGGCTCGCCTGGTGCGCGCGCAATCGGGGCATTCCCTGCACCGTGATCGCGCCGGACACGGCGCCCGACACCAAGGTCAAGGCGGTCGAGCGGTTCGGTGGCCGGGTGATCAAGGTCCCGTTCGATCGCTGGTGGCAGACCTTCCAGGAACGCAAGTACCCGGGCGTGGACGCAACCTTCGTCCACGCTTTCGACGATCCACAGGTGATGGCGGGCAACGGGACGATTGCGCTCGAAATTGTCGAGGACCTGCCGGATGTGGACGCCGTCGTGATTCCCTGGGGCGGCGGCGGCCTCACCTGCGGGATCGCATCGGGGATGCGGGAGTTGAAGCCGGCGTGCAGGATATTCGCAGCCGAAGTCGCGACCGCGGCGCCGCTCGCGCCGTCGCTCGCTGCAGGCGCGCCGCAGGTGGTCGACTACCAGCCGTCGTTCGTCGACGGAATCGGCAGCAAGAGCGTCTTTCCGCAGATGTTCGAACGCGCCAGGGCACTGATCGACGGTGCGCTGGTCGCAGGCCTGGCGGAAATTGGCGCCGCGCTCGCATTGATGGCGGAGCGCAACCGCGTCATTGCCGAGGGCGCCGGGGCCTGCGCGCTTGCCTGCGCATTGTCCGGCAAGGCAGGCAAAGGCCGGATCGTGTGCATCGTCTCCGGCGGCAACATCGATTTCAGCCGGTTGTGCGCCGTGCTCGCAGGCAAAGTCTAGCCGTGCCCGCCGGAGAGGCCGCCGGTCAGCACCAGGCGCATCGCGGATTCGACTGGCATATCGAGCGGCTGGATGGCTGAGCGCGGCACGAGCACGGTGTAACCGCCGATCTGGTAGCTCATTGGAAAGTAGACCGCGACCAGCGCGTCCTCGTGCTTCACGAGGCCGAGTTCCGCCGCGTCGTCGCGCGTGACGAAACCGACCAGCCGCGCATCGCCGAAGCGCGCGAGCACCACCCGGCGCAGGTCACGGCGCTTGCCGTCGGCCGGCAACAGCTTGGTGAAGTCGCGGATCGCGCCATAGATCGTCTTGACGACCGGGATGCGGTCGAGGAATCCCTCCCAGGCCGCGAGCACGCGCCGCACGATCAGCGCATTGACCAGGGTTCCGGCCGCGAGCAGCAACATGACGGCCGCGATGATTCCCATGCCGGGGCGGTAATGCTCGGCGGGAATCACGAGCGTGATCACCCGCTGCAACAGGGACTCGGTCGAGCTTCCGAGCCACCAGAGCAGCCACAGCGTCAGGCCGATCGGCAACACCACCACGAGACCGCGCACGAGGGCGCTGCGAAGTTTGCGGAACATCGGTCATCTCCGGGCGCGACTGGCTGCGCCAGGCCGTCGAGGCGTGCATGATAACGGCCGGAGGACCCGAAATGCGGCTTGCGAGAATGGCGCTTGGCGCCCTGTTGTGCGCCGCCCCGGCGATGGCGGGGCTCGTCGATCGCGAGGCCGTATTCGCGCGCGCGAGTGAGATAGCGACCGCGACGCTGCCGGGCGTCGAAGGCGCCGATCTCGCCCCGTTCCAGATCGCCTACGGCCTGACGCTGCTGGAGACCGGCGATCCTGCCGGCGGCTTCGAGGTGGACTTGCTGATCCGGTCCTCGCGCGAAGTCGTTCCGGCGCGGGAGGTCATTTCAGCCGCGCCGGACGCGGAGGCTGCCGCGCGGCTCGGGCAGTTGCTTGCGGGCGTTGAATACGCCTATCACTACAGGACCGTGCGGGTACGGTTTGCGGAGCAGGGCGATTCAGCGCCGTCCGCCGAATTCTCCACCCTGCTGCTGAATCGCGATCCGGAAACGGGGGTCGCGGGAGTATCATCGGCAGAGACATCAGAACCGTAACCGATCGACAGGAGTGGGTCATGACCGTCGCTAAAGTCAGTGAAATCTGCGCATCCTCGGACAAGAGTTTCGATGATGCCATCCGCCAGGGCCTTGCCCGCGCGAACAAGACGCTCAAGAACATCACGGGGGCCTGGATCGCGGATCAGGAAATCATGGTCGACAAGGGTAAAATCACCGGCTATCGCGTCCGGATGCGGATTACCTTCGTTCTGGAAGGCTGAGCCGATGAGAATTCCGGTCCTGGCCGCCGTCCTGGCGGTGGTGATTGCGGCCGCGGACTGGGCCGACGAGCCAGCAGTCATCGAGCCGCAGTCGCTCGCCGAGCGCGTGGCATTCGCCGATGCCAAGCTGCTGGTGCTCGACGTGCGCAGTGCCGCAGAATTCAACGAGGGCCACATTCCGGGCGCGATCAACATTCCGTTCGACGCGATCGGCGACCGGATCGCGGAACTCGGCCCGCCTGGCCAGCGCGACGTCGTGGTCTACTGCCGCAGCGGGCGGCGCTCGGCCATCGCACTCACGACGCTGAAGGAAGCCGGATTCAGCCGGCTGTTCCACCTCGAGGGCGATTACCTGCGCTGGAGCGAGGAAGCCCGGACCATCGTGCGCCCGTCGGCGCAACCGTAGTTCGCGCGCGACGTGGTTCGACGCAGTGCTGCCACGCACTGAAGGATTGATCCGGCGCACGATTGCGTCGCTGCAGGGCTTCTTGCGCATCGAGTCGGCCGGCGGCTTGCTGTTGATGGGCGCCACCGTACTGGCGATGCTGGTGGCGAATTCCCCGCTCGCCGGCGCCTACGATGCCTTCATCAACCTGCCGCTGGCGATTCGCGCAGGCCCGCTGCAGATCGCAAAGCCGCTGCTGCTGTGGATCAACGACGGCCTGATGGCGGTATTCTTCCTGCTGGTCGGGCTCGAGCTGAAGCGCGAGTTGCTGGAGGGACATCTTTCCAGCCGGCAGGAAGCGAGCCTGCCCGCGATTGCGGCGATCGGCGGCATGGCGGCACCGGCCGCGATCTATGCATGGCTGAACTGGGACGATCCGGATGCACTGAAAGGCTGGGCCATCCCGTCGGCCACCGACATCGCCTTCGCGCTCGGCGTGCTGCTGCTCGTCGGCAGGCGCGTGCCAGCGGCACTGAAGGCGTTCCTGCTGTCGGTCGCGATCTTCGATGATCTCGGCGCCATTGTGATCATCGCCGCGTTCTATGCGGCGGACCTCTCGCCGATGATGCTCCTGGCCGGCGCAGGGCTCGCGATCGTGCTCGCGGTCCTGAATCGCACCGGCGTCACCCATCCGGCGCCTTATTCCATCGTCGGAGCGCTGCTGTGGATTGCGCTGCTGAAATCCGGCGTGCACGCAACGCTCGCGGGAGTCGTGCTCGCGATGTTCATTCCGCTGCGCACGCCGGTGCGCGGCGGCGCCGCGGCGCCGCTGCACAACATGGAACGGACATTGCGTCCCTGGGTCGCATTTGGCGTGCTGCCGGTTTTCGCATTCGCGAATGCCGGCGTGCCGTTGTCGGGCATCTCGCTGGCGCAACTGCTGCATCCGGTATCGCTCGGCATCGTCGGCGGGCTGTTTGCAGGCAAGCAGCTGGGGATCATGGTCGCGTGCTGGCTCGCCGTGCGCCTCGGGCTTGCCGCGCTGCCTCGCGATACTGGCTGGGGGCAGCTCTACGGTGTGTCGCTGCTGTGCGGCATCGGATTCACGATGAGTCTTTTCATCGCGTCGCTGGCATTCGAGGCGGGCGGCGGCGATTACCTCGGGCTGGAACGGATCGGGATCCTGTCGGGCTCGCTGATGGCGGGCGTCGCCGGCTACCTGGTGCTGCGGCTACAACTGGGAAGCCGGTGACCTGGCTGGTCCTCGCCGATGCGATCCTCCTCCTGCACCTGGCATTCATCCTGTTCGTGGTGCTGGGCGGCCTGCTGGTATTGCGTCGTCGCTCGTTCGCGTATCTGCACGTGCCGGCGTTCGTCTGGGGCGCCCTGATCGAGTTTGCCGGCTGGACCTGTCCGCTCACGCCGCTCGAGAATTGGCTGCGCAGACAGGGTGGCGCCCGCGGATTCAGCGGCGGTTTCATCGATCATTACCTGGGGTCGCTGATCTATCCGGAAGGCCTGACGCGCGAGCTGCAATGGCTGCTGGGCGCGCTCGTGCTCGCGATCAATGCCGCGATCTACCTGCAGTTGCGGCGCGGCAGACCCAGGACCCGGACCTAGCCCGCGATCGCTGCGGCGCCAGGCAGCGCGTCCAGTTCCTGCACTGCCACGACGACGCAGCCTGGGCCGCCGTGCACACCGAGCGCCGTGCCGAGCGGGATGATTGGCAGCACATCGGCGTCTGCGAGGCCCGCAACGATGGCGTCGCGGACGAGGGCGGCGCCCTCCGGCGTGTTAGCGTGCGCGATGCCGATGCGCCAGCGCTTTGCGCGATCGAGCCGCCGCCGCAGCAGGCGGCCGAAGCGGCGATAGGGATTCGCGCGGCCGAACAGCACGCCGCTGATGCCGACGCTGCCGTCGGCACGAACCGCGAGTATCGGCGTGAGGCGCAGCAGGTCTGCGAGGGTCTTGACCCAGCCCGGCACGCGGCCGCCGCGCACGGCGAACTCGAGCGTGACCAGGCAGCCCCAGGTGCGAGTCCTGCGGCGCGCGGCGATCGCCGCATCGCGCACGGCGTCCGCATCGCCGCCTGCAGCCGCGATTTCGGCGGCACGCATGGCGATCAGGCCCTGGCCGAGCGCTGCGCTCTCGGAATCGACGGCGACGATGCGCGCATTGCTGCGCACGCGGCCGGCGGCGGTTTCGGCGCTCTGGAAGGTGCCACTGACGCGCGCCGTCAATCCGACATACACGACGGCTTCGTAGTGCGAGCCCAGGAACTCGAAGGCGCGGCGGAAGTCACCCGGCGGCGGCAGCGAGGTCTTCGGATGCAACGGGTTCGTCGCGAGCTCCCGGTAGAACTGCTCGGGTGACAGGCTGATCTTGTCGAGATAGCTGTGCGTGCCGAAGTGCACCCGCACCGGGACCATGTGGATGTCGAGCGCCTCCATCACCGAATCGGGCAGGTCGGCCGCGGAATCGGTGACGACGGCGACGCGGCGGCGCGATTCGTGATGCGCCATCCCCTGCTGGCGCTGCATGTCGTCCGCCTTTTCCCTGCTGACTTCTCCATAGCGGGCCGCGAGTTCGAAGAGCAGGCGTGGTTGGTTCAGGTGCAGGTGCAGCCGGACCTTGCGATGCGTGCCGGCGACAACCAGGCTCGCGCCGAGCGAGGAAGCCTCTTCGCGCAGCTTGCGCCGGTTGATGGCGTCGCCCGTGATCATGCATTCCGTGCAGAAGCGGTATTTGAGGTCCTCTTCCTGTCCGGCGGTCGAATGTTCCTCGTGAACCAGTTCGATTGGCGCATTGTCATCGGGCACGACGCCAGTCTCGAGGTAATCCGACATGCCGGCGACGAGTTCGACGAAGCCGAGCGCTCCGGCATCGACGACATTGGCGCGGCGCAGCGACTCGAGCTGGTCGCGTGTCGCTTCGAGCGATATTCGTGCGGTCGTGAGCGCCGACCGGAACAGCGAGGGAAAATCACGCGCTCCATCCTCGCGGACTTCGCGCGCGACGGCCGCGGCGAAATCGGTCAGCACGGTCAGGATCGTGCCTTCGCGCGGCTCCGCCAGCGACTCCCGCGCATAATTCGCGCCGCCGCTGACTGCATCCGCAAATGCCTCGACGGTCAGCTCGGCGAGATGTCCGGCGCGATCGCCGAGGCCGAGCAGGAATTGCGCGAGGATGGCGCCCGAGTTTCCGCGGGCGCCGTCGAGCGCGGCGTCGGCAACGCGCGTCAGCGTCTGGCCCGCGTGCGCATCCGGATTGCCGCGCAGCACCGCGAGCACGGCCTGCAGCGTGAGCGCGAGATTGGTGCCGGTGTCGCCGTCGGGCACCGGGAAAACATTGATCTTGTTGATGACCTCTTCACGGGAGATCAGGCGGTAGATGCCGGCGCGCAGCGCGGCGGACAGGTCGACGCCGCCGAGGGCATGGGCAGGCAACGCAACGGCATTCATGCCTTCAAGGGGCTCGCTGGTCTACTGCCGGGGCAGCTGGAAACGCTGGCCGCGGTAACTGAGAATGACGCCTTCGCGCGTGATTTCCTCGACGGTCGGGCCCTCCGCCAGCACGCCGCCGCGCTGGTAGCGCCTGCCATTGATGAACACGGCGCGCTTCGTCGGATCATCCGTATAGATGTGCAGGTCAACGGAAAGCTCCGGAAGACCGGCCGTCGCCTGCGCCGGCATCTCCTCGATGGATGGCGGATATGCCGATTCGGGTCCGGGAGCGTAAGTGACCGGCGCGTCCGGCAGCAGCGTCGGATCCGGCGCGGGCGGCGGCGACGAGGCCCCGGGCAACGCGGGCGCGGCGGATGCTCCGGCATCGGCGAGCGTCGATCCGGTCGCCGGCGGCAATTC
>JBATEA010000370.1:0-8955 GCA_049663745.1 Steroidobacteraceae bacterium
AAGAAAGGGTCGGCCGCGCCGTCCGGCGTAAAGTGCCGGCGATGGAGGAGCGCGATGCCGACGCGCAATTGATGCTGCGTTACGCCGCGGGCGACGCGCGCGCATTCGACGAGCTCTACGAGCGCAATCGCGCGGGCCTGTGGCGGTTCATCCGGCGCCTGGTGCGCGATGCGGCGGCCACCGACGACGTTTTCCAGGAATGCTGGTCGCGCGTCATCGGCAGCCGTGAACGCTACCGGCCCACGGCCCGCTTCACGACATGGCTGTACCGCATCGCGCACAACTGCTGCATGGATCACTGGCGGAAAAGCGCGCGGCACGCGGCGCACGAGGCGACAGATGAAGACGCAATCGCGGCCGCCGCCGATGCGCCAGCGAGCGGCCCGTTCGCAATCGCCGTCGCCGGCGAAGCGCGCGGGCGGCTCGCGCACGCGCTTGCCCGGCTGCCGGAGGAACAGCGCGTCGCATTCCTTCTATATGTCGAGGGCGGATTGTCAGTGGCGGAAATTGCGGAACAGACGGGCGCCGGCGCCGAGACCGCGAAGAGCCGGCTGCGTTACGCAGTCGCGCGACTGAAAGAATTGCTCGGCAGCGACGCGCCGGCGGACTGAAAGCATGGAACAGCAAGAACAGGAACCATTCGACCGCGAGGCCTGGCGCAGGCTGCTGGGCGCGGAGACCGGGGCGCCCACCAAGGAAATCGACCGGCGCATCCTCGCCGAGGCGCGCCGCATGCTCGCGCCGCGCATCGGGCGCTGGTGGCTGCCCGCCTCGCTTGCGGCGAGCCTGCTGCTTGCGGTCCTGATCGTGCAGTGGCAACTCGCGGACGTCGGCACTCCGGCACAGGTGACGGAATCCGATGTGCCGGCGACCGCACCTGCCGGGACCGTCGCCGACAGTGCGGCCGCTGCGGAAATGGAGCAGGCCGCGCCGCGGCAGAAGGCGCCGGCACCGACTGGCGCCAGCATGCCGCCGCGCGTGGATCTGCCAGCACTGGAATCGCGCAGCGTCCCAAGCGAGGCGCCGCCGGCTGCAGCGCCATCGGCACCGTCACCCGCGGCGGAATCGGCAATATCGGCAATCGAGGAGCGGTCAGTCCTGCGCAATCAAGGGAAGACCGCCGAGGCGAAATCCGCCGGTATGCTCGGCGCGTCGAAGGCGAAGGACTTGGATGCAGAATCTCGCACGCCCGAACAATGGTACGCTGACATCGAGGCGCTACGTGCCGCCGGGCGCATCAAGGAAGCAGACGCGGAACTTGCCCGCTTGAAAACAAAATATCCGGGCTGGCTCGAAAGCCACCACAAAAGAGATCCATGACGCTGCCCGCGGCGGGTGGCGGCATTGCTGACGATTCGCGGAGCAGGACCCTCGCCTGGTTCATGCTCGCGCTCGTTTCGCTCGCCAATTACGGCAATTTCTACGTCTACGATTCGATAGGCCCGGTCGCCGACCTGCTGCAGCAGCAGCGCGGCTTCAGCGATTCGCAGATCGGCATGCTGAACGCCATCTACAGCCTGCCAAACATCGTGCTGCTGCTGATTGGCGGCATGCTGGTCGACCGCTTCGGCGCGGCCCGCATGATGTTCTGGACCGCGGCAGTCTGTCTCGCGGGCACTGCACTCACCGCGTTCAGCATGGACTTCTGGAACATGGCCGCCGGCCGGCTCCTGTTCGGCATCGGGGCCGAGACATTCAACATCGCGACGATGACGGCCGTCGTGAAGTACTTTTCCGGCCGCAATCTTGCCTTCGCGGTGGGAGCGAGCATCGCCATCGGGCGCGCCGGCGCCTATTCCGCGGACATGTCGCCGACCTGGTTCTCCGCCGCCTATGCAGAGGGCTGGCAACCGCCACTCGTCATCGCGACCGTGCTTGCGGCAAGCTCGCTCGCCGCGTCCGCGGTCTACTGGTGGATCGATTACAGGCGCGGCCATGCCGACCCGAATGCAGGTCGCGATGCAAAACCCGTCTCGCTGCGCGGCATATCGAAGTTCGGACCGGCTTACTGGTATCTGCTGGTGCTTTGCGTGCTCTGGTACTCGGTGATCTTCGCGTTTCGCAGCACGTTCTCGATCAAGTATTTCCAGCATGCCCACGGCCTTGACCTCGCGGCGGCCGGATCGATCAATGCCTGGGTATTCCTCGCGGCCCTGTTCGCAACGCCCGCGTTCGGCTGGCTCTGCGATCGCACCGGCCGCTATGCGCCGATGCTCGCATTCGGCGCGCTCCTGCTGCCGGTCGCGATCGCATCGATGGCACTCTCGCATGGAACTCTGTGGGTCGGCACCGTGTTGATCGGCATCAGTTTCTCGCTCGTGCCCGCCGTGATGTGGCCGCTGACGGCGAAAATCGTGCCCGAGGCATATCTCGGCACGGCGCTCGGCCTGATGTGGGTCGTGCAGAACGCCGGCATGGCCGGCGCGAATCTCGTGGCAGGCTGGCTCAACGATGCGTATGGCGCCAGTGCGGCGAATCCCGCCGGCTACCAGCCGATGATGATGTACTTCTTCCTGTCGAGCGCGCTTGGTTTCGTCTTTGCGCTGCTGCTATGGCGCGTCGCCGGCCGGCGGCATCACGAGGCCGTAACCCACGCGCAGCAGGCTTAGCCGAGGATCGCCCGCCAGCGGGCCTTGATCGCGGCCTTCACGCGGCGGATGCTGCCGCGGACCAGCGCCTCGGCCTTGTTGCCGCCGTAGCGGCCCTTGTGCACGTGCCGGATGCGATGCACGCCCGGCACTTCGAGCGGCGTGCCGAGGCTTCGCATCAGCCAGCGGAAGGTACGGTCCTCGAAGGTCTTGGCCCAGCGCGCGACCGGACGCTGGAACACCGCCACCTGCTCGCAGTACCCGCAGGCGCGCGCGATGTCGCCGTGGACGATCTGGTATGCGCCGGTCGCCTGGGGCACGGCGAGCAGCGAGAATTCGCGCGTGTCGATGTCGACGACGCGCGGCCGGTCGCGCTCGGCCGCGAGCAGGGGATCGGTTTCGGCGAGCATCGCAGTCACGCGTTCCTCGCGCGGATAGACAAGCCGGTCGGTGCGGCCCTGCAGTTGTTCCGCCAGCACGTCGAGGCAGTCGCGGTGAAAGATGATGTCGCAGTCGGTGAACCACACCCAGTCGGCCTTCGTGCTGCGCGCAATCAGGTTGCGCCCGATCGAGCGCCGGAACAGGCGGCCCGGTTCGATCGCCTGCCAGTTCCAGCTCACGCCGGGAACCTGGATACCGCCGAAAAAATCGAGCATCTCGCGGGTACGCAGGTCCTCCGGGGCGTGGAAGACGGTCATGCGGACGGTGGCACGGGTCGGCGGGAAATTGACCAGCGAACTCAGCTGGTAAGCGAGCAGGTGCCCGTACTGCCAGCAATGGCTGACGATGTCGATCGTGAGCCTGCCCTTGCGGGCCGTGATCGTGGCGGCATCGGGCAGGGAAAGCCACCAGCTTGCCGGCAGGAATCCGCTGGCGGCGACGCGGATGAACAGGTCTTCGATGGTATTGCGCAACTGCAAGCTCAGATCCTGCGGCGCTCGCCGCTCCAGGGATAGCGGTCCACCGTCGCCCCGCAGTCGCGCCAGTAAACGTAGTTCGAATCGGGAGTCCGCCAGTCGCCGTACAAGGCGGTCAGGCAGGCGTCGGCATTGTCCGGCTTCAGCCAGCGGCGGCCGTAGAGCTCGAATTCATCGAGGCCGTGGACCGGTATCTCGTTGACGACCTCGAGGCGCGGCTTGCGGCAGTGGTAATACCAGCGCAGCCGGTTCCCGAGGCGCGCAAACAGGAAGAACTCGTATTTCATTCCCTCGCGGCGCACTGCCCACTTCGTGATGCTGCCGTCGTTGTTGACCTGGAGCCGGGCGGGACTGAAGCCATTGCGGCGCAATTCCTCGAATGCGGCGAGGAATGCCGGAAGGTCCTCCTCGTGAAATCCGAAATCCGCGTCCCTGTCCCAGGGGATCGGGCCGCCGTCGCGCATGCAGCCGAGCAGCAGGCCCATGACCATCCAGTACTTGCGGTGAAAACCGGTCCCCGCCAGGACGTCGTACAGGTGGGCGAGGCCCCGCGCGCGGCGTTCCGGCAACGGTCCCCATCTCCATTCCGCGATGCTTTCCTTCAACTTGCGCACCGCGACCGAGTGTAGCCGATGCACCGCATGCGGGGCCTGCAGACAGGATCAGGCTTCCGCGCGGTGCAGCGACTCGAGCTGCCGGCGCAATTCGTCCAGTTGCTGCGGCAGCAGGATCTCGAGGTATTCCCAGGCCTGGATGTCGTTGTCGCTGGAATGCAGCGGATTGAAACGTTGCCGCCTGGCGAGGCCGCGCAGCAGGAAGTCCCGCAGCCGCAGCTTGGCGCGCAGGATGCGGCCGTTCTCGAGCAAGGGGTATTCCGCCTTCTGGCGGCGATCCACCGGGAGCGGCTTGGGGTCCCAGGCGACGATCACCTGCGCGGGAGGGCCGCCCGAAAACGCAAATGGACCACGGCCCCAGTTGCCGCCGCGCAGTCGCGAGGCGACCGCTGCCTGGCGCTCCGCCCCGAGCGGAGCCGACAGCAGGATGCGGAAACCCTGCGCCTCGAGCTCGGCCGCGATTTCGGCGTCGACGCCCGGTCGCAGGGCGCGCTCACGAATCAGGAAGACCGCGAGGCCCCGGCGCGCCGGCTCGACGGCGAAGCCGGCGCGGAAGTAGCGGTCGTGGATCCAGGGATTCCTGAGCGAAAGCCGGGCGAGCATGTCGAATGGCGGGCGCCAGCCCTGTTGCGTCAGGTATTCGTCGAGGGACTCCATGTCGATCGCGACCGTGATCGAGAGCCCCGCGGCGAGCTCGCCGAGCACCTGCCCGTAGTCGTGATCCGGCAGCTTCTTCGGAGGGGCCGCCGGCGTCTGCGCGGCCGGCAGGCCGCTCGCATAACCTTTGTGATACAACGCGTGGTACGCGAGGCTCAGGAAATGATCCTGCGCGGCCGGGACGCGGTAAAGCTGCTTGATTATGCGGGAACGGGCGATGATTCCCGCCGCGAGATGCGGCGGAAAGTACGCCATCTTCTGGAAGTCGCTGCCCGGCAGGCCGGACACGGAATAGACGTCGCAGGCGAGCCCGGATCGCAGGCGCACGAACAGGTCGTCCATCTTCGCGATGTCTTCGTCGGCCACCAGCAGGTCGACGTCCTCGCCGCGCGCGATGACCGGCAGCGTCTCGAACCAGCGCAGCACCGTGTAACGGACCTGCCGTACGGCCAGCTCGCGGAAAAAATCCTCGCAGGCATAACGCTTCGCCACGTAGCGGCGCGCGCGGGCGCCCGGCCGGATCAGGCCGCGCACGACGTCCTTGACCCTGCGCGTCACGGTTTTCACGGCGTAGCGGAGGTCCGTTGCACCGGCAAAGTATAGGACGAACGAGGTCCGTCCCCGGTGATCGCTGCTACAATCACGGCTCAAACGGAGTCCCGGATGAAGAAGCCCGTTACCGTCACCATCACCGGAGCCGCGGGCCACATCGGCTACGCGCTCGCCTTTCGCGTCGCTTCAGGCCAGATGCTCGGCACCGACCAGCCGGTCAACCTGCACCTGCTCGAGATCACACCTGCGTTGCAGGCGCTCGGCGGCGTCGTCATGGAATTGTCAGACTGCGCATTCCCGACGCTTCATCGCCTGGTCGCCACCGACGACGCGCGCGCCGCGTTCCGCGACTGCGATTACGGGCTGCTGGTCGGCGCGCGGCCGCGCGGGCCCGGCATGGAGCGCAAGGACCTGCTGCTGGCGAACGCGCAGATCTTCTCGGCGCAGGGAAGGGCAATCAACGAGGCCGCGAGCCGCGGCATCCACGTGCTGGTGGTCGGCAATCCCGCGAACACCAACGCGCTGATCGCGGCATCCAACGCGCCGGACATCGACCGGCAGAATTTCACGGCGATGATGCGGCTCGATCACAACCGCTCCCTCGCGCAGCTGGCCGAAAAGACCGGCACCCACACCACGGCGATCCGCCGCATGATCGTCTGGGGCAACCACAGCGCCACCCAGCATCCCGACATCAGCCACTGCACGGTGACCGGCAAGCCCGCCCGCTCGCTGGTGGACCAGCAGTGGTATCGCGAGCAGTTCATACCGACCATCCAGCAGCGCGGCGCCGCGATCATCAAGGCGCGCGGCGCTTCGTCGGCAGCGTCCGCCGCGTCTGCCGCGATCGACCACATGCGCGACTGGTCACTCGGCACGCCGGCCGCCGACTGGGTCAGCATGGCGATCCCGTCCGACGGCAGTTACGGCATTGCCGAGGGTGTCATGTATTCGTACCCCGTGACCTGCAAGGGCGGCCGCTACGCGATCGTGCAGGGACTCGCGGTGGATGAATTCTGCCGCAGCCGCATGGACGCGACGCACAAGGAACTGCTCGAGGAACGCGAAGGCGTGCAGGACCTGCTCGCCGCGAGGTGACGCGATGATACTCATCAGGAACGCTGCAGTCATGGCAGCCATCGGCCTGTTCGCGATCGGGCTGCCATCGGGAAGCGCGTTCGCCCAGGAGAAGACCCAGAAGCCGCCGTTGCACGGATCGCACTGGATGGCGATTACCGGCAAGCCGCTCGCCGCAACCGCAGGCGCCACCATGTTCGAGCGCGGCGGCAACGCCGTGGACTCGGCCTGCGCGATGCTGGCCGCGACCGCGACCATGTGGGACACATTGTCCTGGGGCGGCGAGACGCAGGCGCTGATCTACAACCCGGGAACCGGCCGCATCATCGCGATCAACGGCCTCGGCGTCGCACCCACGGGCGCGACGGTCGAATTCTTCCGGCGCAAGAACTTCAAGTATCCGCCGGAGGAAGGGCCGCTCGCCGCCGTGACGCCCGGCACGCCCGGCGGACTGTTGATGATGCTCGCCGAATACGGCCGGCTGTCGCTCGCGGAAGTGCTGGCTCCCGCGATCACGCTCGCCGACGGCTATCCGATCGAAGCCGAGACCGCCGATCGCATCGAGTTCGAGAAAGAAAAGATCAAGCAATGGCCCTATGCGAAAGCCGTGATGCTTCCGCATCCGGGCGAGGCGCGGGAAGCGCCCCAGGCGGGCGAGATGTTCCATCAGCCGGAGCTCGCGGCAACGCTGCGCAAGCTGGTCGAGGCCGAGGCCCGGGCGCTTGCCGCCGGCAAGTCGCGCAAGGAAGCCATCATGGCTGCCTACGAGCGCTTCTACCGCGGCGACATCGCGGACGAGTTCGTGCGCGGCGTGCAGGAGCAGGGCGGCTTGATAACAAAAAACGACCTCGCCAACTGGCGTGTCGAGTTCGAAGAACCGGTGCACACGAATTACCGCGGCATCGATGTCTACAAGCTCGACCGCTGGGTGCAGGGCCCGGTGATGCTGCAGGCGCTCAACATCCTCGAGAACTTCGATCTCAAGTCGATGGGCTACAACAGCGCGCGCTACATCCACACGGTCTACCAGGCGATGAACCTTGCCTTCGCCGACCGCGATTTCTATTACGGCGACCCGTACTTTCCGCCCGAGGAACCGATCAAGGGCCTGTTGTCCAAGGATTACGCAAAGGCGCGCGCGGCACTGGTGAACGCCGATGCAAACGACCCAGGCGTAGGCCCCGGCGATCCTTATCCGTTCCAGGGCGAGACGAATCCCTGGCTCAAGCCGGCGCCGCAGCCCACCGCTCTGCTCGGCGATATCGACGAGGCGCGCTACGCCGCGGCAACCGACCCGGTCGCGGGTTCTTTCTATCGCGGCACAACATCGGTCGTCGCCGCCGACAAGGAGGGCTGGATCGTCTCGATGACGCCTTCCGGCGGCTGGCTGCCGGCCGTCATCGCCGGGCACACGGGCATCGGCATGAGCCAGCGCATGCAGGCGTTCGTGCTGGACGCATCGGAGAATCCGTTCAACCTGCCCGAGCCCGGAAAGCGGCCGCGCGCCACGCTGACGCCGTCACTCGCCTTCAAGGACGGCAAGCCGTGGATGGCATTCGCGGTGCAGGGCGGCGATACGCAGGACCAGAACCTGCTGCAGTTCTTCCTGAATGTCGTCGAGTTCGGCATGACGCCGCAGCAGGCTGCCGAGGCGCCGAATTTCATCAGCTGGCAGCTGCACGACTCCTTCGACCAGCACGAGATCTTCCCGGGCCGCATCCTGCTCAACAGCTCGATGCCGGACTGGATCCGGCGCGAATTGCGCGCGCGCGGTTACAAGCCGGAGTACGGCACGCGCACTTCCGGGCCGATCAACGCGATCCTGCTCGACCAGTTGCACGGCACGATCTGGGGCGGGTCCAGCAACAATGGCGAGGATTACGGCATCGCCTGGTAATTGGCGTAAGATGGCGCCACTCCCGCCTTGATGGCGGGCTAAAACAATCTGTACTGAGGGAATTCCATGAAATCGAGAATATTCGGCCTGCTGGCCGCGTGCGCGCTTTTGACTCCCGCCATCTCACAGGCGCAGGAACACTGGAACGAGGGCCCGGTCTGGGAATGCAGTGCCTACCGCACCAATCCCGGCCAGTTCGACACCTACCTGAAGTGGATTCGCGCCCACTCGGAGCCGATCAACATCGAGGCGAAGAAGCAGGGCCTGATCATGGACTTCAAGACCTTCGTCAAGCCGCCGCGCGATGCGAACGACTACGACGTGATGTTCTGCACGCTGTACCCGAGCTTCGGCAAGGCCCTCGACTACAACAAGGGCGACGACGACAAGTTCGAGGCGATCTCGGCCGCGCATTGGGCGACCGCTGACAACGACAAGCAAGCGCAGCTGTCGAGCCCGCGTCTCGAGATGCGCAAGTTTCTCGGATCGAGCTACGACCGCGAAGTGGTGCTGAAACCGATTTCATAATTCGGGCAAACTCGACTTTTGAATCAGGAAGCCGGCGTTCGCGCCGGCTTCTTTTTTGCACTGCAAACAAGGCGCGAATTGACCTCCGGCCTAGGGTGCATCCCCTAATCCCGCATCCCATCCTG
>JBATEA010000371.1:0-3741 GCA_049663745.1 Steroidobacteraceae bacterium
GCGGGCTCGTTTAGGTTGACCGCCCTAGATTCGGCGTGCCGGGCAGCGTCATCGGCGCGAACTCGGCTTCGATCAGGAAAGGGCCGCGGCGCGCAGTCGCCGCCGCGAGCGCCGCGTCGAGCGCTTCAGCGGTATCGACCGTCTGGGCCTCCACGCCGAATCCGCGCGCGAGCGCAGCGAATCCGAGCGCGGGTCGATCGAGCGACAGCACCGGCAGCGCCCGCGGTCCGGGCGGGCGGCCCTCGATCTGCTGGTGCTCATAGGCGAGGATCGCGTAGCTGCGATTGGCGCAGATGATCGTCGTGACGTCGAGATTCTCGCGTGCCTGTGTCCACAAGGCCTGAATCGTGTACAGCGCACTGCCGTCGCCGGAAGCGCAGATGACCCTGCGGCCGGGACTTCCAAGCGCCGCGCCAGTTGCAAGCGGCAGCGCGCCGCCGATGGCGCCGCCCGCCAGGCCGAGATCGTCATACGGAGCGGCGGCGGCGAGAGCCAATGGAAGACCGAGCCCCGCGGTGATTGCCTCGTCACAGAAGATCGCGCCTTCCGGCATGCGCCGCGCGAGTACGGCAGCGAAGCTCGCCGCATGGATCACGCCGGTCGGCGGATCCGGCAATGTCGTGGCGGGCAGCGCGACGACCGTCGCGGATGCCAATAGCTCCGCCAGGGACGCCAGTGCGGACGGGCCATCCTGCCCCGGAGCGGCGACGGTCGAAACGACGGCCAGTGGCGGGAGCGGCTGGCCACGCCTGCCCGGATAACCGAAGAAGTTGACCGGCTCGCGCGACTCGACCAGCAGCAGGGCGTCGACGTCGGCGAGAAATGCCTCGGCCGCCTCGCCGAAATAAGGAATCCGCGGGATGAACAGGCGTCCGGCGCCGCGTGCGGCGCGGGCATTGAAGGTCTCGCTCGCAACACGGACCCCGGTCGCCGCGGCAAGGCGCGCGGCTGCCGCGACGCTCTTTTCGTCCAGCGCGCCGCCGCCCAGCAGCAGCATTGCGCGCGGGCCGTGGCGGCGAATCGTGGCCGCCGCCTCTTCAATCGCAGCCGATTCGGGCACGGACTTTGCTGGCATCGCCCGCGGCGCAGTGGGTCGCGCGCCGTCGCTCCAGGCGACATCGGCCGGCACGATCAGCGTCGCCGGTCCGCACAGCGTGCGTGCGGCAATCAGCGCATCGGCCGCATCCGGGCCGGCGCGATCGGGCTCCGCGATCCGGCGCACCCAGATCGAGAATGGCTTCGCCACCGTCTGCAGGTCGGTGGTCAGGGGCGCATCGAGCGCGACGTGGTCGCGCGCGTGATCGCCGACGACATTGACGATCGCACTGCGCGCGCGCCTCGCGTTATGCAGGTTGGCGCAGCCATTGGCGAGGCCCGGGCCGAGGTGCAGCAGGGTTGCGGCGGGCCGGCCGGCCATGCGCGCGAAACCATCCGCTGCGCCGGTTACGACGCCCTCGAACAGGCCCAGCACCGCGCGCACGCCGGGTGCCTCGTCGAGTGCGCGCACCAGCGCCATTTCCGAGGTGCCGGGATTCGCGAAAATCGTGTCGACGCCGCCCAGGTGCAGCGTCTCGAGTATTGCCTGTGCGCCTTTCACCGCGACTCAACCCCCGAAAACGCCATTTTCAGACGAGTCCGTGTTGCTGCAGCGCTGCCTCGATCTCGCCGAGAAAGGCTTTCTTGCCGGCGCGGGACCGGATGTCGAGCCTTTCCACGGATATCTGATGGACCGGGATCGAGTACTTCTTTTCACAGACCTGCGGCAGTGTCGCGTAATAGGCATTGAGTCCGGACAGGAAGGTGGCGTCAATTCCCTTCTCTTCTACGCGCCCGCGCTTGCGGATGCGCTTCAGCAGGGTCTCCACTTTCTCCACATTCAACATCAGGATCAGGTCCGGATGCTTGATGTTCTGGTTCAGCCGGTCGAAATACTCGAAATAAAGGTCCAGTTCGCGGTTGTCCATGTGTCCGAGGCCATGCAGATACTTGGCGAAGATCTCCGGGTCCTCGTACAGGGTGCGGTCCTGGATGCAACTCTTGGGCACTGTCTTGATCAACTCGTGGTGCTCAACCCGGCGGATCAGGAATTCGAGCTGCAACGTGAAGGACCAGCGTTGCATTCCTGCGTAATAGTCGCGCAGGAAGCGGTTGTCGATGACCGGTTCGTCGAACAGTTCAAAGCCGTAGCTCTGGCTGATGAGCTTGGCTGCCGTCGTCTTGCCGGCGCCAATGTTCCCGGCCAGCGAAATGAAGATCTTCCTTTCGGACGCGGTCATGGCTGGCTTGCAGAACCACTAAGATATGGGCGGATATCGAGTGTGCCAGAAACAATGGTGGCCAATGGACCGCTGGCGATTGCACGCCCATCCCGCCGCGCAACCTGCGCCAGCCTGGCAGCTCGAAGCCGGGTTCCAATGCATTCCAGGCGGTCTGGCGCTGTACTATTGCCTGGCCGGTAACATCGGACGCCTGCGCGAGAGCGATGCCGGAGAACGCGCGGACGCGCTCTGGCAACACACCTGCTTCGAAGCCTTTCTCCAGCCGGTGCATGGACAAGGCTATCTCGAGTTCAATTTCACGCCGGCCGGCGTGTGGGCCGCTTACCGATTCGACTCGCGCCGCCTCGGCATGCAGTCGCTCGAATTGCCGCGGCCGCCGGTGATCGCGGTGATCCGCGGCAGCCAGCTGGAAGTGACCGTGCAGCTCGCGCTGCCGGCAGGATTCGCAGCATCGCGCATTGGACTCATGGCCGTTCTGGAGGATGATGCAGGTGGACTCAGCTTTTGGGCACTTGCGCATCCCGGCCCGCGGCCGGATTTCCATGACCCAGCGGGCTTCCTGCTAGAGATTCCGGCGACATGAAAACGGGAATTGACCGGCTGCTTGCCGACCATGCGCTGCAGAAGCCGCTGGCCGGGCGCCGCGTCGCCTTGCTCGCGCATCCCGCCTCGGTGACCGCCGACCTGGCGCATTCGCTGGACGCGCTTGCGCGGGTTCCCGACATCAAGCTGACGGCCGCATTTGGGCCGCAACATGGCCTGCGCGGCGACAAGCAGGACAACATGGTCGAGTCGGACGATTACACCGACCCGGTGCACGGCATCCCCGTGTTCAGCCTCTCCGGAAAAGCGCGCCGGCCGACTGCTGCCATGTTGGAGACTTTCGATGTGCTGCTCGTGGACGTGCAGGACATCGGCTGCCGCGTCTATACCTTCCTGACCACGCTCCGTTACATGCTCGAGGAGGCCGCCCGCACGGGCAAGGCCGTGCGTGTGCTGGACCGCCCGAATCCGATCGGGCGCCCCATTGAGGCTCCGTCCCTGACATCGGGATGGGAAAGTTTTGTCGGCTCGGGTCCGCTGCCGATGCGGCATGGCATGACGCTCGGCGAACTGGGCGCCTGGTTTGTCGAGAAACTGCATCTCGGCACCGACTACGAGATCGTGACGATGTCGGGCTGGCGCCCCGGCGAGCCGCCCGGTCACGGCTGGCCGCTGACTGAACGCAGCTGGGTCAATCCCAGCCCCAACGCACCCGGTCTCTCGATGGCGCGCTGCTATCCCGGAACGGTGATGCTCGAGGGCACGACGCTATCCGAGGGCCGCGGTACGACGCGGCCCCTCGAACTCTTCGGGGCGCCGAATATCGATGCGCCCGCACTGCTCGCGAAACTGCAGGCGATCGCACCCGACTGGATTGCCGGCTGCACGCTACGCCCCTGCTGGTTCGAACCGACATTCC
>JBATEA010000372.1:0-2598 GCA_049663745.1 Steroidobacteraceae bacterium
CGACCATGTTCTACTTCCTGCTGATGCTGCCACTCGGGATCCTGTATTTCACGATTGCGATCACCGGCATCTCGGTCGGCCTGGGATTGATCGTCGGCTCGATCGCGAGCCTGCTGCTGGACGCCGGTGTGGGTTCGGGTGGGATCAACATCGACAATGGCATCTATTTCGGCCCTTCGCCGGCGCTAGCGCCGCTGATCTTCATCGCGGGCGTTCTGTTACTGACGGGCGTGATGCATCTGGTGCGCGGAATCGGCCGGGCGCACGGCACGCTCGCGAAGCACCTGCTGGTGGCGCCCAGGGGCGCTGACTGAACCCGGCTATCCGCAATCCATGCCGGTGATCGCATTGCTGCTGCTCGGCCTGCCCGATGCCGCCATCGAGACGCCAGCGCAGGTCGCCGCCGCGCAGCACTGCCTGCCGGATCATTCCGGCTTTCTGTCGATGCGGTTGCGCGGCAGCATCGAAGCGCAAGTCGAGTGGCGTGAGCCGGAACTCGCCTGCACCGGCATGCCGCGTCCCGAGGGCCGCGGACTGCGGCTGAGATTTTCAGGGCCGCTGCCCGGCGCCGGGGAACTCGCCATCGTTTTTTCGGCACCCGACCTCGGCGTCGGTGTCTCGGCGCACGGTATTCCCGTCAATGTCACGCTGCTCGACGAATCCGGCGAGCGGATCTATGGCACGCAGGGAGACAGCCGCTGCCAGTTCGATAAAGTCGAACAGTTGGCGCTGCCTGAAGCGGCTTCGCCACGGAGCTACCGCGTCAGCGCTAGGGGATTCTGCACGGTGCCCGCACGCGCCCTGGACGGCGATGGCGCCGTCCTGTTGACGCGCTTCGACTTCACGGGATTCGTGACCGACAACGAAGATCAGGCCCCTGCGCCCGGCATCGCGGAGTCATCGCCTTGAAACAGTTCCTCGCCCTGCTCGTCCTTGCGAGCCTGTGCGCGGGATCGGCGGCAGCGCTCGGCAAGCGTGCGCCCGCTCCCTTCGCCGGCCTGGCTCGGGCCGACATCCGCGTGATCACGGCGAGCGGCCGGCACGACTTCAAGGTCTGGATCGCCGACGATGATCGGAGCCGCGAGCGGGGGCTCATGTTCGTCAAGTCGCTGCCCGCCGGCAGCGGCATGCTGTTCCTGTTCGAGCAACCCCGCTTCGCGGCCTTCTGGATGAAAGACACCTTTTTGTCGCTCGACATCGTGTTCATCGGCCCGGACGGGGTTGTCGTCAATATCGCAAAAGACACCGAGCCTCTTTCCCTTCAGCCCATCGAATCGGAAGCGCCGGTGAAGGGGGTGCTCGAGCTGGTCGCCGGTACGGCGGCCAGGATCGGGCTGACGCCTGGTGCTCACGTCCTGCACCCAGCCTTCGGGGGCCCTCCGCCGGACCCTTGATCGAAAAACCAAAAGCCGGATAGTCATAAGGTGGAATGAAGATACCAGCCTGACCGCTTTTCCGCGACGACTGTGGGAAAACCAAAACGAAAGACCCCACTTTTTTTGGCGCCGGTGCCTGAGCCGGCCATCAACCTAGGCAAAACACTTCAGTTCCTGGCGCACCGGTTTGTACGCGAAAGGACCCGCGTGCTTTCCCGGCATACCTTAAAGTTGTCAAAAAACAACGATATTGCGCTGTCGAATTTTCGATGCCGGCATTTTGTGGACGATGCGGGTGCTACACCGGACAACGCTCTTTTCAGCCCAGGATGCTTGGAAAACGGCTCTTGTTGCGTTTTCACTACAAAGGCTTGCGCTGGCGACGATTATTGTTATGATGCGCGCACGAAGAGTGGACGAGCTTCCGTATGAATTTCGCCACGTCGGAGTTTGTGTCCAGCAGTTCGCATTTCAACGTTCGGAAGAACGGCATTGCCGTTCGCGGGAGGAAGTAGCAAATGGAACGCAACAATCGCGTCGCAACAGCGGTTCGTCGCGCACTCATCATGAGTGCACTGACTGCCGGCGTTGCGGCACCTGCGCTTGCGCAGGAAAACCTCGGTGAGATCGTCGTCACCGGTTCGCGCATCAAGTCAGCGAATCTGGAAACCACGACACCTGTAACGCAGATCACGGCGGCCGACGTCGTGACCCAGGGTGTCAATCGCATTGAAGACCTCGTCAACCAGCTGCCGCAGGCATTTGCCGCCCAGAACGTGACCGTTGCCAACGGCGCGAGCGGCGCGGCGACGCTCAACCTGCGCGGCCTCGGTTCGCCACGCACATTGGTGCTGATCGATGGACGGCGCATGCCCTACGGCACCGTCACCAACTCGGCAGCGAACATCAATTCCATACCGACCCAGATGATCGAACGGGTGGAAGTGCTGACCGGTGGCGCATCCGCGGTCTACGGCTCCGACGCGGTCGCCGGTGTCGTCAACTTCATCATGAAGAAGGATTTCGAAGGCGTCGAAGTCACCAGCCAGTACAACTTCTACTGGCACGAGAACGATTTCGGGGGCCCTGTCGGCCATGGTGCTGGCGGCATCAGTTTGCGCGACGTCATCGCGGCTCGTGCTGCGACGAACCCGGCGCAGTTCGCACTGCCCAAGAACACAGTCACCGACGGCGAGGGCAAGCAGATCGGCGTCATGATGGG
>JBATEA010000373.1:0-4657 GCA_049663745.1 Steroidobacteraceae bacterium
GATCTGGGGAAAGTGCTCGATCCGGTGGCGGACAAGCTGCTGCTGGTCAGCGTGTTCATCACGCTGACCTGGCTCGGGCTGGTTCCGTTGTGGCTCGCGGCGGTCGCGGTCGCGCGCGACGTGATCATCGGGGTCGGCGCCTGGGTGTACAAGGAATTGTTCGGCCCCGTGGATGGAAGGCCGACCTTGCCGAGCAAGCTCAATACGCTGGTGCAGATCCTCTTCGTGATCGCCGTGGTCGGACGCGCCGCCGATCCGGCCGTGCCGGAATGGCTGATCGTGTCGTTGGGCGGACTCGTCTTCGTGACCACCATCGTCAGCGGCGTGGACTACATCGTCACCTACGTGCGCAAGGCGATGGCGGTCAGTCGCGCGCGCAGCAGCGTTGTGTGACCGCGTGCAGCAACTGCCACTCGGCGTCCAGCTCGGCGTATCGATGCGCTTCGAGACCTACCACGAGGGTGCCAATGGCGCGGCCTTGGCCGGTCTCAGGCAGCTTGCGCGCGAGACGGGACGATCATCATCGGCCCTGTGGGTCCACGGACCGGCCGGCGTCGGCAAGACGCATCTACTGCAGGCCTGCTGCGCCTTCGCCGGACAGCGCGGCCTGACCTCCGCTTACCTGCCGCTGCAGGCGTCGAAGGACCTGGTTCCCGGGCTGCTCGCCGGCCTCGAGCGGGTCGACCTGGTAGCCCTCGACGATGTCGACGCGATCGCAGGCCACGCTGCCTGGGAGCAGGCGCTGTTCACGCTCTACAACGAATTGATGGAGCAGGGCGGCCGGCTCGCCTGTTCGGCACAGCTGCCGCCGGCAGGCGTGGCCTTCAATCTGCCGGACCTCGCTTCGCGATTGTCGGCCTGCGTCGTCCACCGGCTGCAGCCGATAACGGAGCGCGACCAGGGTCCGGCCTTGCGGCGCCGCGCGGAACACCGCGGCCTCGAGTTGCCGGACGAGACGCTTTCCTACCTGACGCGCAGGGCGCCGCGCGATTTCGCCACGCTGTGCCGCCTGCTCGACGAGCTCGACACGGAAGCGCTGGCTGCACAGCGACGCCTGACCGTGCCATTCGTGCGCCAGGTGCTCGAACGGAGCGATTAATCGCTGCTGCGCAGTGCGGCGATCAGCATCGCAAATGCGGCGAGTATCAGCACGATTGTCAGTGTTCCGAGTATCCGCGCCGGCGCGTTGACCAGAACTTCGGTCAGGGACAATGCCAGAGCCGGCGCCAGGGTCAACGGCGACCACTGCAATGTCCGGCGCCATCCCATGAGCAGGCCTGGCAATGGCGGCAATAGCGGAAGCAGTGCGATCGCGGTCGTGAGCATGCCGATGCGAGCAGTTGCGAATGGCCAGGAAGCAATGGACGCGATCAGCGCAAGCCAGGCGCCGGCTGCCAGCCGCTGCACGCGCAGCGCATGCCGCGCAGTCACGCCGGCGCAGCGAGCCGAAGGGCGGTCTCGGCCACTCGGCGCCCGAGTGACTGGGCGAGCTGCTTCTCCGCTTCGGTGAGAATCGGACGCCCGCCGTTCGGGACTACGCGGCTCGCGCCGTAGGGCGTACCGCCGCCGGTCGTATTTGACAACCCGGATTCCGTGAATGGCAGGCCGACGATCAACATGCCGTGGTGCATCAATGGCAGCAGCATGGACAGCGGCGTCGTCTCCTGGCCGCCGTGCATCGTGCTCCCGGAGGTGAATGCGCCCGCTGGCTTTCCGGCAAGCACGCCGGTCAGCCACAGGCTCGATGTGCCGTCGAAGAAGGCCATCAGCGGCGCCGCCATGTTGCCGAATCGAACCGGGCTGCCGAGCAGGAGCCCCGCGCATTCGCGCAGGTCTTCGTGACTTGCATACGGCGCCCCGTCCTCCGGTACCAGGGCAGAACCCGCCGGCTGGCCCGGCGCGGCTAATGGTGGCACGGTGCGCAGCCGAGCTCGCGCTCCATCGACTGCATCCACGCCGCGAGCGATCTGGCGCGCGAGCTGTGCGGTCGCGCCATGACGCGAGTAGAAGAGCACAAGGATGTCAGCCATGCGGGCTTGTTGAATACCGTTGAATTGACTACAATTTTATCAAGAGTCTTAAACACTTACAAACATTTCAGGCAGTGAATTCTAGGTCCCCTCCAGTCATCGCGCGCCGCATCCGTGTGCAGGGACGCGTGCAGGGAGTGTACTTCCGCGCGAGCACGGCGGAGCGTGCGCGTGCGCTTGCACTCCGCGGCCATGTCCGGAACGAGCCGGACGGCAGCGTGCTCGTGCATGCGGCTGGTGATGCCGGCGCGCTCGACCAGTTGATCGAGTGGCTGCACACCGGTCCTCCGATGGCGCGCGTCACGACGGTGAGTGTCGAGGCCATCGACCCGGCGACGATGGACTGGCCGCTGGATTTCCTGTCACGCTGAGGTTGCTAACGCTGCCAGCGCGCGTTCAAACGGCCGAGCACGAGGTCCGGATAACTGCGCCGTCCCAGGCTGCCGTTGTAACGGGCAAGCGCGCGCCGGTAGTCGCCGCGCTCGCGCTCCAGGTAGTAGGCGAGGATGCTGGTGCCCATGCGGATGTTCATTTCGACATCCAGCAGGTCGCGCGTCGTGAGGCCGAGTTCGCGCGGCCAGAATGGCATGACTTGCATCATGCCGACCGCGCCGGCTGAAGACACGGCGAATGGATTGAACGAACTCTCGACGTCGATCACCGCGAGCACGAGCTGCGGCCGGTCGCGGAGCATGATCTGCTTGCTCGATTCGCAATGCACGGCGCGCAGGATCCGTTGCGCCGCTGCGCCGACGTCGTCGCCGAGTCGCAGGTCCGGCGGCTTCTGGCGCAGGCGGCCTTCGACGCGCGGCTGCATCACCGCGTACCAGACCACGTCGTCGTACTTGTCCTCGAAGCAGGGCTTGCTGCTGATTGCGGCTGCGACGACATCGCGCAGGCCTGCGTCGCGCTGGGCGCCATCGCGCTGACCATCCGCACTGGATGGCTGGGCGATCGCCAGGCAGGCGATCAGGAGCGGCGCCAGCAATGCGATCCGGGCCATGGCTGACCTGCGCCTCAGCGTTCCGCTTCAAGCCGCGAAGCGACGAACGCGACGGCCTGGTCCAGCGGGATTTCCTCGTTCCCGCTCGCGCGCCTGTGCCGGTATTCGAGCCTGTCGGCGTCGAGGCCGCGCTCGGAGACGACCACGCGGTGCGGGATGCCGATCAGTTCCGCATCGGCGAACTTGACACCCGGTCGCGCGTCGCGGTCGTCGAGCAGCACTTCAATTCCGGCCTTCAGCAGATCGCGGTAGAGCAGTTCGCTTGCGTCGCGAACGCGCTCCGACTTCGCCCAGTTGAGCGCGACCACGATGACCTGGAATGGCGCAAGCGGAGCCGGCCAGACGATGCCCAGCTCGTCGTGGTTCTGCTCGATCGCAGCCGCAACGATGCGCGTGACGCCGATACCGTAGCAGCCCATGTACATGGCGATGTTTCTTCCCTTTTCATCGAGCACGTTAGCGCCCATCGCCTCGCTGTACTTGCGCCCGAGCTGAAAAATGTGACCGACTTCGATGCCGCGGGCGACCGACAGCCGTCCCCGACCGTCCGGGGCCGGGTCGCCGTCGACGACATTGCGCAGGTCGGCGACCGCGGGCTCAGGAAGGTCGCGGCGCCAGTTGACGCCGGTCAGGTGCGCATCCGGACGGTTCGCACCGCAGACGAAATCCGCGAGTGCCGCCGCGGAGCGGTCCGCGATGACCGGCAGCGCGAGCCCGACGGGGCCGAGAAACCCGGTCTCAGAGCCGGCGAATGCGGCGATGCGCGCGGCATCGGCCATCCGCAGCGGCGTGGCGACTTCGGGCAGCTTCTGCGCCTTGAACGCGTTCAGGTCATGATCGCCGCGCAATACCAGGGCGACGAGTCCGCCATCGGCCGCGTCGACGACCAGCGTCTTCAGCATGCGCGCCGGCGCCATGCCCAGGTGCTTCGACACCGCGGCGATCGTGCGCGTGCCGGGAGTCGATACCTCGCGCAGCGGCGCCGTGGCAGCCGGCCGCGGCTCGAGCGGCGCGGGCGCCTCGGCGAGCTCGAGGTTGGCCGCGTAATCACCTGTGTCCGAGAACACGATCGCATCCTCGCCGGAATCGGCGAGCACATGGAATTCCTGCGAGGCGCTGCCGCCTATCGCGCCGGTGTCGGCGTGCACGGCACGAAAGCGAAGCTTCAGTCGGGTGAAGATCGCGCTGTACGCGTCGTACATGCGGCGATAGCCGTCGGCGAGCGAGGCCATGTCGGCGTGGAAGCTGTAAGCATCCTTCATGATGAATTCGCGCGCGCGCATGACGCCGAAGCGCGGACGGATCTCGTCGCGAAATTTCGTCTGGATCTGGTAGAAGTTGACCGGCAGCTGGCGATAGCTCTTCAGTTCGCGGCGCGCGTGATCGGTGATGATCTCCTCGTGCGTCGGGCCGAGCACCATGTCGCGATCATGGCGGTCCTTGAAGCGCAGCAACTCGGGCCCGAACTTGTCCCAGCGGCCGGTTTCGACCCACAACTCGGCGGGCTGGGCGACCGGCATGGAGAGTTCAAATGCGCCCGCTCGGTCCATTTCCTCGCGGATGATGCGTTCGACCTTGCGCAGCACGCGCAGGCCCATCGGCAGCCAGGTGTAGAGCCCGGCGG
>JBATEA010000374.1:0-4477 GCA_049663745.1 Steroidobacteraceae bacterium
GGCGCGCACCGAGCTCGGGTTCGCGTTGTAGGAGTCGTCGATCAGCCAGGAACCGCGCGGGCCCGCCTTCAGCTGCAGGCGGCCATTGACCGGCTTCACGCGCTCGAGGCCGGCGACGATGGCCGGCAGCGGCACGCCCGCGGCATGTGCCGCGGCCGCGGCGCCGAGGGCGTTCATCACGTTGTGCCGACCCGCCAGCCGGAGGCGAACGCGCGCCTGCTCGCCGGCAACTGCCAGCGTGAACAGCGTGACGAATGCGCCGGACTCGATGCCGCCCTTGATGTCGGTGGCGCGCACGTCGGCCGGCGCCTCGATGCCGAAGCGGACCGGGCGCGCGCCGCGCGCCATCTGCTGCCACAAGCCGTTGAAGGGATCGTCCGCGTTGATGACCGCGATGCCCTCTGCTCCGAGCGCGGCGAACATTTCGCCCTCCGCCTTCGCGACGCCGGCGAGATCGCCGAAACCCTCGAGATGTTCGTCACCCGCATTCGTGACGAGCGCGATCGCAGGCCGTGCGATCGCCGCAAGCGCCGCGATTTCGCCCGGGTGATTGGCGCCCATTTCGATCACCGCGAAGCGGTGCGCGGAATCGAGACGCATGAGTGTCAGCGGCACACCCAGGTGATTGTTCAGGTTGCCCCGCGTCGCGAGCGTTGGCCCGGCGCCCGCCAGGATGCTTGCGAGCAGCTCCTTGGTGGTGGTCTTGCCATTGCTCCCGCCGACCCCGACGACCGTCGCGCCGGAGCGTCCGCGCCAGTCCAGCGCCAGCGCCGCGAGCGCTGCGACCGAGTCCTTGACCACGACCTGCGCAAGCGGCGCATCGAGCGCCCTCTCGACGACCGCGCCCGCCGCACCCTGCCCTGCCACGGTTGCGATGAACGTGTGGCCGTCGAAGCGCTCGCCGCGAAGCGCAAAGAAGAGCTCGCCCCGCTTCAGCGTGCGCGAGTCGATCGATTCGCCATCGAAAGCGGCATCCGCACCCGCGAGGCGCCCCGCGGTCACCGCGGCAACTTCCGAGAGGCGGCCGTTCATGCCGTGCCCCCGCCCTGCGCCTGCAGGAATTCCCGGTCGCTCCAGTGGCGCCGCTCGGCGCCGACCAGCTGGTAGTCCTCGTGGCCCTTGCCGGCGACCAGCACGACGTCCCGTGGGCCGGCCTCGGCAAGGGCGGCGCGGATCGCCAGCGCACGGTCGCGCTCGACGAGCACGCGCGATGGAGACCTCAGTCCCGACAGGATCATCCCGACGATGCGGTCCGGGTCCTCGCCACGCGGATTGTCGTCGGTCACGATGACGCGGTCCGCGAGCCGCTCGGCCGCCGCGCCCATCAGTGCACGCTTGCCGGTATCGCGATCGCCGCCGCAGCCGAAGACGACCAGCACGCGGCCGCCCGCGTGCGCGCGCAGCGCCTTCAGCGCCTTGGCGAGCGCATCCGGCGTGTGCGCGTAATCCACGATCGCGAGCGCGCCGTTCGGCAGCCGGAATCCTTCCATGCGCCCGGGTGGCGCCGTGCCTTGTGCAAGTGCGGCGAGCGCCTCGTCGACCCCGACGTCCCAGGCCAGCAGCATGCCGAGCGTGATCGCGAGATTCTCGGCGTTGAAATCGCCGACCAGGCGCGAATGCAGGCGGCGTCGGCCAAAGTGGCCGACGATCTCGAGCTTGAGCCCACTGGCCGCGGCGTCCACGCGGGTCACGTGAATGAAGCGTTCCGCCGCGGGACGACTGCCTCCAATCGCGATGGCGGTCAGAGTGATGCCGCTTGCAAGCGCCGCGGCGAAGCGCGCGCCCACCGGGTCGCCGGTGTTGATGACGGCGTGCTCGAGTCCGGGCACGCGGAACAGGCGCTGCTTCGCGAACGCGTAGCGTTCGATGCTGACGTGGTAGTCGAGATGATCCCGGCTCAGGTTGCAGAATGCGGCGACGCGCAGGCGGACGCCGTCGATGCGGCCCTGGTCGAGCGCGTGCGAGGAGACTTCCATGGCGACGTGGGTCGCGCCGGCATCCGCGAGCGCGCGCAGTTGCCGGTGCAGCGTCACGACATCGGGCGTCGTCAATGCGCCGCTCTCGAGATCCGGCGGGAAGCCCGCACCCAGCGTGCCCAGGTAGGCGCCGCGGCGCAGGGCGCCTCCGGCGGCGCCCGCCAGCAGCCACGCGCAGGTGGTCTTGCCGTTGGTGCCGGTCACGCCCGCAACCGCGATCCGTGATGAAGGCGCGGCGTAGTACCGATCGGCGATTTCGCCGAGCCGGTTGCGCAGCCCCGGCACCGGCACCCGCGCGGCGTGCTCCCCCGCCGCATCAGGCTCGCGGCCCTCGCCGGGGTCCCAGAGCACCGCGGAGGCGCCCGCCGCGACTGCCTCTGCCTCGTGGGCAAGCCCGTGACGACTGCCACCCCTGAGCGCGATGAATGCATCGCCCTTCCGGACGGCGCGCGAATCGAGCGTCAGGCCCGCGATCGCGAGCGGCGGCGCGTCCACGATGCCCGCAAGCAGCGTATCAAGCCCGATGCCTGCAGCGGGTTTCACGGCACGTTCCCGGCGACGGTAACCGGCGAGACGCGCGCGAGGTCGTCCGGGGCGACCGACATCAGCCTGAGCGCCCCCGACATCACGGCCGAGAACACCGGCGCCGCGACGTCGCCACCGTAGTACAGCACGCCGCTGGGCTCGTCGATCATCACGACCACGGCGAGCCGGGGACGCGATGCCGGCACGACTCCGGCGAACACGCCGAGATAGCGATCCTTCGAGTAGCCGCCCTGGATCGCCTTCCACGCAGTGCCGGTCTTTCCCGCCACGCGATAACCGGGCACGGCCGCCTTGACACCCGTGCCGCCCGGATTCACGGCGCCCTCGAGCAGGCTGATCAGGTCGCGCGCCACTTTCTCGTCCAGCACGCGGGTGGCCGGCGGCGGATCCTGCAGGCGGCGGAAGGTGATCGGCCGGCGCAGTCCCAGCGCACCGATGGTCGCATAGGCCTGCGCGAGCTGGATCGGCGTCACCGACAGCCCGTAGCCAAATGCCATGGTCGCGATGTTGATCGGCCGCCAGTGGGTGGTGCCGCTCAGCAGGCCCGCCGACTCGCCCGGGAAGCCGCTGGCCGTGACCTCGCCGAAACCGAGCGAGCTCAGCGTGTCATGCATCTGCCCGGGTTCCAGCGCCAGCGCGATCTTCGCCATCGCCACATTGCTCGAGCGCGACAGCACCTCGCCGATGTCGATGATGCCGAGTTTGTGCTGCTCCACGAATGTCTTGGGCCCGACCCTGAATGACGACGTGTCGATCATCGAGTTGGGCCGGAATCGTCCCGAGGCCAGTGCTGCGGCGACGACGAACGGCTTGATGCTGGAACCCGGCTCGTAGATGTCCGTGGCGGCGCGATTGCGATACCGCCCGACTTCGTACTGCTCGCGGTCATTCGGGTTGAATGACGGTTGATTGACCATCGCGAGCACTTCGCCGGTGGCCACATCGATCACGATCACTGAGCCCGCGCGCGCGCGATACTTGCTGATCGCCGACTTGAGCTCGCGGTAAGCCAGGTACTGGATGCGCAGGTCGATACTCGTGTAGAGATCTTCGCCGGGCCGCGGCGCGCGGATGCTCTCGACGTTCTGGATGACGCGGCCGCGCCCGTCCTGGATCACCCGCTTGCTTCCGTCCATGCCCGCGAGCGACTGGTCATACTCCAGCTCGAGGCCCTCCTGGCCCGCCTCGTCGAGATTCGTGAACCCGAGCAGGTGCCCGGTGACCTCGCCATTCGGGTAGTAGCGGCGGTACTCGCGCAGCAGGTAAACGCCGGGGATCCCGAGCGCCTTGATCTCCGCGGCCTTGGCGGGGTCCATGTGCCGGGCGACGTACAGGAACTGGCGGTCCAGATTGCTGGTGACGCGTTGCGCCAGCCATTGCCGGTCGCGCTTCAGCGCGCGCGCCAGGCGCGGAATCTCGTCGGTGGCCTGCGCGAGTTCCGGCGGATTGACCCAGACGGTGTCGACCGGAGAGCTGACCGCGAGTGGCTCGCCGAAGCGGTCCAGCACCGCACCGCGGTGCGCCGGCATCTTCGCGACCCGCGCGTAACGCATGTCGCCCTGCTCGGCGAGGAACTGCTGGTCGAGCACCTGCAGCTGCAATGAGCGGCCGATCAGCGCGACGGCAAACAGCCCCAGCATGACCACCAGCAACCGTGCGCGCAGGCGAAACTGCCCGGAATCGAATTCGGCGCCGCTCTCCCGCCACTTCATTGGGACACGATCCGCACTTCGTTCGGCGCCGGGAACCTCATGTGCAGCCTGTCGCTGGCGACGCGCTCGACGAAGCCATGGTTGGACCAGGCGCTCTGTTCGAGTTGCAACTGGCTCCATTCGATGTTGAGGCGGTCGCGGTCCGCGGACAGCCGCTCGAGCTGCACGAACAGCGTGCGCGCCTCATACCGCGCGCGCACCACCGCGATCGCGGACGCGAGCACCGCGACCCAGAGCACCGGC
>JBATEA010000375.1:0-3192 GCA_049663745.1 Steroidobacteraceae bacterium
ACAAGGCGATACCCGCCGGCGGCGAAACGATGGCCTGGACCATCGCAAACGACCGCCCGCATGATCTGATCACGGCATTCGGCCTCGGACGATTTGCGACCGGTGCGCTGGTGGACGAAGGTGCGGCATCCGGGGTGGCGCACTGATGGCCAAGCGGACCGGTGCTGGTTTTCGTCTTGCTGCGGGCGGTCGCATCGACCGTGCCCGGCCGCTGACATTTCAATGGAATGGACGTGCGATTCCCGCCTATGCCGGCGACACGATCGCATCGGCGCTGCTTGCGGATGGCGTGCGGATCGTCGGCCGCGGCATGAAATTCCACCGCCCGCGCGGAATCCTGTCGGCGGGCATCGAGGAGCCGAATGCGCTCGTGACCATCGGTGCAGGCGCGTCGCTCGAGCCGAATGCCCGCGCTACAGTGATTCCGGCCCAGGATGGCCTCGTGGTTCGGGCGCAGAACTGCTGGCCCAGTGTTGATTTTGATTTCGGCCGCCTGTTCGACGCAACCGCACCGCTCTGGCCGGCCGGTTTCTACGGCAAGACCTTCATCTGGCCGTCCTGGCATTTCTACGAGCGTTTCATCCGGAGAGCGGCCGGACTCGGGCCCGCACCCGCACTGCCGGACCCGGCACGCTATGAGGCCGTCAATGCGCATTGCGACCTGCTGGTCGTCGGCGGCGGGCCCGCGGGTCTTTTTGCCGCCGTCAATGCCGCGCGTGCGGGCCGGAGCGTGATCCTCGCCGAACAGGATTTCGAGTTCGGCGGGCAGCTGCTGGGTTCCGAGGTCCGCATTGATGGCCGGCCCGCGATGGAATGGGCTGAACAAACAGTTTCCGAGCTCGCTGGTTTGCCAAGTGTCGGCCTGCTGAAGTCGACCACGGCATTCGGCCTCTACGACCATGGCAACGCAGGGCTGTTGCAGAGACTCGATCTCGCGGGATCGGAAGGCGCGACCCGTCAGCGCTACTGGCGCGTGCGCGCGAAGCAGACGCTGCTCGCCACCGGCGCGATCGAACAGCCGCTCGTGTTCGAGACCAACGACCTGCCCGGCATCCTGCTGGCGGGCGCCATCCGCCAGTATGCGAACCGTTTCGCCGCCATCGCGGGCCGGCGCGTCGCATTTGCGACCAACAACGACTCCGCCTACCTTGCGGCGCTCGACCTGACCTCGGCCGGCGTCGAAGTCCCATTCGTATTCGACAGTCGCCCATCGGCTCCCGAGGCGCTCGCGAGTTCGCTGCGCGCACGCGGCGTGGAAGTTCGAGCCCGCGCGGTCATCGTGAAGGCTCTCGGCCGCCCGACGCTCAAAGGCCTGCGCTACGGATCGTTGACCGCGGATGGCTCCATCGCCGACCTGCGCGAGATCCGTTGCGATGCGCTCGGCATGTCCGGCGGCTGGTCGCCGACTGTGCAGCTTTTCTCGCAGGCGCGCGGCAAGCTCGAATTCGATATCCCGCGCCAGTGCTTCCTGCCGCGATCGGGGACCGCACCGGTCCTATGCGCGGGTTCCGTGACGGGTGCGGCCACGCTCGCGGAAACCCTGGCGAGCACGGCGGCTGCGATCGGTCTGGCGGCGCCGATGGCAATGCCCGTCATCGAAGAGCCCCGCATAAGTGACGAGGTTGGCGCCCTGCGCCGCACACCCTCCGGACGCCGGCGCCGGCAGTGGCTGGACCTGCAACACGACGTCACGGTCGCCGACGTCGAACTGGCGCTGTCCGAGGGATTCGGGAATATCGAGCACCTGAAGCGCTACACGACGGCCGGCATGTCGGTGGACCAGGGCAAGACGAGCAACCTGAACACGCTCCTGACCGTTGCCGAGCTGACCGGCCGGAATCCCGGCGAGATTGGCACGACGACCTACCGCCCGCCCTATTCACCCGTGGCGCTCGGCGCGCTGGCGGCGCGCCAGACCGGCGATCGCTACACTCCGAGACGGCTGCTGCCGGCGCATGCAGAGCATGAAGCGCTCGGCGCGCATTGGTGGGAGGCCGGCGGCTGGATGCGCCCGGCCTGCTATCCGAAAGACGGCGAATCCGTGCACGAGGCGGTCCGCCGCGAAGCGCTCGCGGTCCGCAATGCGGCCGGCATCTACGATGCCTCGCCACTCGGCAAGATCGAGGTCATGGGTCCCGACGCAGCGCGATTCCTCGACTTCTTCTACATCAATAATGTATTGACGCTCGAGCCCGGCCGCACGCGCTACGGCCTGATGCTGAACGAGAACGGCGTCATCATCGACGATGGCACGATCGCACGGCTCGGCCCCGAGCATTTCCTGATCACGACGACGAGCGGGGCTGCCTCCCGCATCGCCCAATGGCTGGAGGAATGGCGTCAGTGTGAATGGCCGCAGCTCGAAGTGTTCGTCACACCCGTGACGACCCAATGGGCAACGATCGCGGTGGCCGGTCCGAAGTCGCGCAGCCTGCTGCAGCGGCTGGACATTGATTTCGCCATCGACGGCGAGTCCTTGCCGCACATGCAGATTCGCGAAGGCCATATGGGGCACCTCCCCGTCCGCCTGTATCGCATCAGCTTCTCCGGTGAACTCGGCTACGAGATCAATGTGCCGGCGCGCCACGGCGCGGCGTTGTGGCAGCGGCTCATCGCGGAGGGTCACGACCTGGGCGTCGTGCCCTATGGCATCGAGTCCCTGCTGCTGCTGCGGCTCGAAAAAGGCTTTCTCCATGTCGGCGTGGATACCGACGGCACGACCTCGCCCGCCGATGTCGGCTGGGGCGAGGTCGCAATCAGGAAGAAATCGGACTTCATCGGCAAGCGATCGCTGACGCGCAGTGACAATCAGCGGACTAACCGGCTGCAGCTCGTCGGACTCGCGGCCGACGACGCAGAAGTCCTCGTCGCGGGCGCGCATCTGCGGCTCCCGGGCACGCGCGAGGGCAGTGACGGCTGGGTAACCTCGGCCGCGACGTCGCCGGCACTCGGCCGGCCCATCGCGTTGGCGTTGCTGCGCGGCGGCCGCGACTGCCTTGGCGAAACGGTCGCCGTGCACGATCTCGACCGGCGCTGCAGCGCAACCGTCGTCACGACGCCTTTCTACGACCCGGAAGGAAAGCGCCTGCATGCCTGAGCTCGTCACCCGGCTTCCGCCCCGCGCATCCGTGCGGCTCCAGGTCTCGAGTCGCGCACTGCCGGATACAGACGGTCATTCAATCGGTGGCGTTG
>JBATEA010000376.1:0-1656 GCA_049663745.1 Steroidobacteraceae bacterium
AGTCATCGCCGCGGCGGAGCCGCTGCCGCTGCCACGTCTGCGCGCGGGCGACACGATTCTTCTCACGGTACAAGTTCCGGTTGAAGAAAATGAAAAAGAAATCGACCGCACGCAAGCGGAATTCCAGAGCCGGATTCTGAACGGCAACCCCTACAGCCTCGATCGCATGGGCCGGCTGGTGCTGCACGACTCCACATCGATCGTGCTCGCCGGCCTGACGGAAGAAGAGGCCGCCGTGCGGCTGAACGCGGACCCGACTTTGCAGGGCTATACGTTCAGTGTTCGCCTGTTGCCGGTGGAGCCCGAGCTCAGGCCGTTCGGCTACGACCTCTTCAGCAACGTGCCGACCACATTTGCGCCGGCCACGGATATCCCGGTGCCGGCGGAATACGTCGTCGGGCCCGGCGACACGCTGGAAGTGCAGCTGATCGGCGAACAGGGCGGGCGCTATGCGTTGACCGTTGGCCGCGATGGCGTCGTGGACTTTCCGGAACTCGGGCCGATCGCAGTCGCCGGCATGCGATTTGCCGCCGCCAAGGCGCTACTCGAGCAGCGGGTCGGCGAGCAGATGATCGGCATGCGCGCCAGCGTTTCGATGGGTGCGCTGCGTTCCATCCAGGTTTTCGTGCTCGGCGAGGCCGAGCGGCCCGGATCCTATACCGTCAGCGGACTGTCAACGATCACCAACGCATTGTTCGCCAGCGGCGGCGTCAAGCCCATTGGCTCGCTGCGGAATATCGAGTTGAAACGCAGTGGAAAGATCGTCACCCAGTTCGATCTTTACGATCTCCTGTTGAATGGTGACACCAGTCACGACGCGCGATTGCTGCCGGGAGACGTGATCTTCATTCCGCCGGTCGGTGTCACGGTCGCCGTGACCGGCGAAGTCCTGCGGCCGGCGATTTACGAAGTGCGCGAAGGCGCCACGGCGGCGGAGATCCTGCATCTCTCGGGCGGGTTGACACCGCGGGCCGATCCGCGGCTAGCCGCCCTCGAGCGCATCGATGAGCGTCGCAATCGCACGGTCGTGGACCTGGACCTGACGTCGGCACCGGGCCGCGCAACGCCGCTGCAAACCGGCGACCAGGTCCGCATCCAGGCCATCAGAGAAAGCTTTGAAGGTTCCGTCACCCTGCTCGGGCACGTGCATCGCACCGGCAGCGTGCAATACCGGACCGGCATGCGCCTGACCGATCTGATCGGCAGCCTGGATGAACTGCAGCCGCTTGCCGATCTGCACTACGTGCTGGTGCGTCGCGAGACCGGGCCGACGCGAACAGTGTCGGTCGTGTCGGCGGACCTTGCTGCTGCGTTTGCAGAGTCGGATTCCGGAGCGAACATTCTGCTGCAATCCCGCGACCGCGTGTACGTATTCGACCTCGCCAGCAGTCGGGAGCGGGTGGTCCAGCCGATCATCGACGATCTGACCCGGCAGAGCAGCAGCGATGAACCTTTGCAGACTGTCGGCATCAATGGTCGCGTCAAGGTTCCCGGGCAATACCCGCTCGAACCTGGAATGACGGTTGCCGATCTCGTGCGCGCGGGCGGCGGCCTCGACCAGGCCGCTTACGGCGGTGAAGCGGAGCTGACCCGCTACGAAATCATCAATAGCGAGCGGCGCCAGACGGAAACTCTACGCATCGACATGGCGCAAGT
>JBATEA010000377.1:0-2223 GCA_049663745.1 Steroidobacteraceae bacterium
GGAAAGTATCCAGGTCATCCCGCTTTCGCGTGCCGCCGCCAGCGCGGAGCATGCCGTAACGCAACTCGTGCAGAACGATGGACGGAATACCGATGCTCGCCGGATCGGACACGGCGAGACGTTTCGCGATGCGCCCCTGGCCTCGCAGGAAAAAAGATACGGTGTCCGTATCGAGCGCAAACATCAATCAACCGGCTGACGTGGTACGTCCAGGCCAAGGCCGCTTCGAATTTCCGCTGCATCGGGGAATTCCGGCCAGCTGCCTGCGAGGCGTCGAATGGTTTGCGGCCATTGAATTGTTGCGTGCAGACGAATCAACTCCGCGATCCAACGGCTCTGCGACAGCCCCGCTTCCCGGGCCGCCGCTTTCGCTTTTGCAGCCGTGTCCGCGTCGAGGTAGATCGTAACCTGTGCCATTTGCACACCCATTTGAGCACCTTTCCTGGCAAGTATACGTGGCTAAATGCTGTCCGCGTAGGACAGCGGTCGCAGACCGCCAATGGAGTTTGGTAAACGCCGCAGACATCGGCTTCACAAATATCAAACGCGACCACGCAATTACCGCGTGCGCGCGTATCTGGCTAGACTAGCCAGATCAATCTGGCTATAATAGCCAGATGGAAAGAGTCAGCATTTCACGACTGAAAGACCAGTTAAGTGCTTACCTGAAAAAGGTCCAGGCCGGTCAGACTGTGGTAGTGACCGACCGCAATCAGCCTGTGGCGCAACTGACGCCAATTCCGCCGCAGGAAAGCGAGGATGAACGCGTCGCGCGCCTGGTGGCGCAGGGCATCATCAGGTTGCCGAGAGGTCCGCGGCTCGACCTGAAAGAATTCGTCAAGCGCCGCCCTGTCATCGAGAACGCGGGAGTGCTCGAAGCACTTCTCGAGGAACGTCGGGAAGGAAGATGAGGTTCTGGGACGCCTCGGCCATTGTGCCCCTGGTCCTCAGTGAATCACAGGCTGCTGTCATTATCGGAGTCGACAAGACTTCGCCGATGTGCGTATGGTGGGGCACGATCGTTGAGGTAGTTTCCGCGATCGCGAGAAGGGAAAGAGCGGGCACACTCACGAGCGCGCAGGTCAAGCATTGCCTTTCGCGACTCAATGAGTTGGCAGACAGCTGGGTGGAGGTGCCGCCCTCGGATGCGCTGCGCGAAATGGCTCAGCGCCTGCTGCGAGTACACGCCTTGAGAGCGGCCGATAGCTTGCAGCTCTCTGCGGCGATCGCGACCTCCGAAGGGCGGCCCCAGTCTGTCGAGTTCGTCTGCCGCGACGCGCGCCTCGCCGAGGCCGCCGCGCGCGAAGGATTGACGGTGCTGCCGGCATGAGCGCCGACCTCGCTGCCAGTGCCCAAAAACTGCTCGGCATTCCGGTCCGCGAATTGTTTGCGCGCGACCCGGAACGCTTCAAGCGGTGCTCGCGCGAGCTGGACGGACTGCTGCTCGATTTCAGCCGCCAGCGCATCGATGAGGAGGCGCTTTCCGGCCTGCTGGATCGCGCCCGGCGCGCCGGGCTCGCGGCGCACATCGACGCGCTGTTCGAGGGCGAGGCCGTCAACAACACCGAGAAGCGCGCTGCGCTCCACACGCTCCTGCGCGCCCCTGCAGGGGCTTCGCTGCCGGCCCCGTTGGCGGCGCTGCATGACCGGGTACTCGCCGTGCGCGCGCAATGCGCGGCCTTCGTCAGCGACATCCACGCCGGCAGGCGCAAGGGAGCGACGGGCCAACGCTTCACCCATGTCGTCAACATCGGCATCGGTGGCAGCGATCTCGGTCCCGCGATGGCCGTCGCGGCGCTCAGGACATTTCACACGGGCCATGTCCATTGTCATTTCGTCTCCAATGTGGACGGCACGCAACTGGCGGATCTCGCGATGGAGCTGGATCCGGCGCGCACGCTGTTCATCGTCTGCTCCAAGACTTTCACGACGCAGGAGACGATTTCGAACGCGCGCCGCGCCCGCGCCTGGATAAGCTCCAAGCTCGGCGAAGCGGCGGTGCCACAGCACTTCGCGGCGGTGTCGACAAATGCCACGGCGATGAATGCCTTCGGCGTGAGTGTCGACGCCCGTTTCGCCATGTGGGACTGGGTCGGCGGCCGGTATTCGCTGTGGTCCGCGGTCGGGCTCTCGATCGAGCTTGCGATCGGCACGCGGCACTTCGAAGAGCTGTTGGCCGGTGCCCGCGCGATGGATGAGCATTTCCGGCACGCCACCTGGCGC
>JBATEA010000378.1:0-8035 GCA_049663745.1 Steroidobacteraceae bacterium
CGTTGTAGGTTCGCCAGGATTTGCCGTCGAAATCTTCCGGGCGCTCGTCCAGGGCCGCAAACCGGGTCTGGTCGATGACGATGTCGCCCTGGATGGCGCGCAAACCCGTCTGGCGCAAGTCCGTCACGAATCGCCACCAGCGCTCGATGGTGAGCAGCGGGTCCCCGCCGCCCTGGAGGTACAGATTGCCCTTCAGGACCCCCTTGAGGACCGGCGCGTCGGACCACGCCCGGGTCTTCCAGGCGTAGGCCGGCCCCAGCAATTCGAGCGCCGCCCAGGTCGGGACCAGCTTCATCGTGGAAGCCGGCGGACGCGGCACTTCTGAATTGAGTTCAACCAGGCTTTCGCCGCTCGCGACATCGCGCACGACGACCGTGACCGCCGAATCCGGCACGAGCTGCTGATTCAGCACCGCACGGGGGCGTTCAGGCAGGCTGTCGGCATGAGATGCCTGTGCGGCCAGCACCAGGCAGAGGACCAGGTTCGGGGTACGGCGGCGCATTTGGTGCAATACTAATGTGCGTGATTGCAACTTGCAGGAACCGCGGCAGTCAGAGCGCTGCATCAGCTGATACTCCCGGAGACTCAATGAAGAGACTCGCGCAACTCCTGTGGCCAATCGCCCTGTCCGTAACACTGTCGGCATGTGGAACGAAGGAGCCGCCCGCCGAAACGCCAGCGATGGCGCAGTCCGCTGCTGCGCCTTCGGCTGCCCCCTCGTCGGCCATCGTCGCCGGCCTGCCCGATTTCAGCCCGCTCGTCGCGGCCTACGGCGCGACGGTCGTCAACGTGACGACGATTGCGCAGCGCGACGTCAGCGAGCAAGGAATGCCGGGGCTCGCTCCTGACGATCCGTTATATGACTTCTTCAAGCGCTTCGGGTTCGGCTCGCGGCATCCCCAGCCGCCACAGCTGGCACGCGGTGAAGGTTCCGGATTCCTGATCAGCGCCGACGGCTATATCCTGACCAACGCGCATGTGGTCGACCGGGCGCGCGAAGTCACGGTCCGCACGACCGACCGGCGCGAGTACCGCGCCAAAGTCGTCGGCGTGGACGTCCGCACCGACGTCGCGGTGCTCAAGATCGGTGCCGACAAGCTGCCATTCGTCCGCATCGGCAGTCCGGCGGCGCTGAAAGCCGGCCAGTGGGTGGTCGCAATCGGCTCGCCCTTCGGCTTCGACAACTCCGTGACGGCCGGGATCATCAGTGCGACGGCGCGTTCCCTGCCGGGGGACGCCTATACGCCGTTCATCCAGACCGACGTGGCCGTGAATCCCGGGAATTCCGGCGGGCCGCTGTTCAACCTGCAGGGCGAAGTCGTCGGCATCAATTCGCAGATCTACAGCCGCACGGGCGGCTACCAGGGCGTGTCGTTTGCGATCCCGATTGACGTTGCGATGCAGGTCAAGAACCAGCTCGTTGCCACGGGGCGCGTGCAGCGTGGTCGCATCGGCGTGACGATCCAGGACGTCAACCAGGCGCTGGCCGATTCCTTCAAATTGCCGCGACCTTACGGTGCGCTGGTGAGCCAGGTCGAAGATGGCGGGCCGGGTGACAAGGCCGGACTGAAAGCAGGGGACGTGATCCTGTCCGTCGACGGCCGTGCCGTCGAGCGCTCGGGCGAATTGCCGGCCATCATCGCTGGCATCAAGCCGGGTACCGACGCCACGCTCGAGATCTGGCGCGACAAGTCGAAGCGCAATGTCAGGATCAAGATCGGCGAGCTGGAGAACGACCCTGAAGTCGCGTCGCGGATTCCAACCGGAAACTCGGACGCGGGCAGGCTCGGCCTGGCCGTGCGGCCGCTTTCCGGCGGCGAACGCGAGCAGCTGCACACAGAGGGCCGGCTGGTCGTCGAGCAATCCGGCGGCCCCGCGGAGGAAGCCGGCGTCGAACCCGGCGATGTCCTGCTCGCCGTAAACGGCGCAACGGTCGCCAACGTCTCCGACTTCCATGATTCCGTCAACAAGCCCGGGGGCACCGTGGCATTGCTGATCCAGCGGGGAGATGCGCAGATCTACATTCCCGTGAGAACGGGATCGTGATCTGGGTGCGGGCGGCGATCGGGGTGCTGTTGCTCGGCGCCGCGGCCGGACTCCAGGCCGCGGATTCACCGCGTGCGCCTGGCTCGACATTCCGCGACTGCGAAACCTGCCCGGAAATGGTGGTCGTTCCTGCCGGCAGCTTCGTGATGGGATCGGCGGCGGGGCCCGGCACCGTGGTGATCCAGATTCCACGAGCATTTGCGCTGGGCCGCAATGAAGTGACGCGAGGGGAATTCGCGCGTTTCATCGCCGCGAGCGGTCACGAACCGCGGCCGGGCTGCCGCAACTGGGATCCTGCGCTCGCGCGCTTCAACGACGATGCCCGGCGCAGCTGGCAGAATCCGGCGACGCCCGTCGAGGCTACGGACGATCATCCTGTGACCTGCGTGAACTTCATGGATGCGCGCGCCTATGTCGAATGGCTGGCTCGCGAGACGGGGCAGCGCTACCGGTTGCCGTCCGAGGCCGAATGGGAATACGCCGCGCGCGGCGGCACGACGACACTGCGTCCCTGGGGCGATGCGCCGGAGGACGGCTGCGAATTCGCAAACACGTATGATGTCACGGCGGACGCCGCCTACCACCTTGGCTGGCCGCACTCAGGCTGCCGCGACGGCTTTGCCGACCTCGCGCGTGTCGGCCTCCTGCATGCGAATGCCTTCAACCTGCATGACATGATCGGCAACGTCCGCGAATGGGTGCAGGATTGTGCGACCGACAGCTTCGTCGGCCGCCCTCGAGATGCGCGCGCCTGGGAATGGCTGGGCGGCTGCAAGCGCCGCATCCAGCGCGGGGGCAGCTGGTTGACGCCGCCCGAAGGCAGCCAGAGCGCGGTGCGCACGTCCGCGCCCGAGGGCGATCAATCCGATGACGCCGGATTTCGCGTGGCACGGGAAGTCGACCAGCGCACCGTGCGCGACGAGGATCGCTGATGCGCCTGCTGGTTCCAATCGCGTTGATGGTGGTTGCCCAATCCGCGGTTGCGCAGCAGACCGTGCCGGCACCGCCGCCCGCGGCGGCGGAATGTCCAGCCTGTCCTGAGCTTGCGCTGGTGCCGCCCGGCAGGTTCCTGATGGGTTCGGCGCCCGATGCCATCGAGGTCGGGGCGGCCACGGGAGAGCAGCCGGCGATACCAGTCTCTTTCACGCGGCCGTTTCACGTCTCGCGGCGCAAGATCACGGTTGGCGAGTTTCGCCGTTATGTCCAGGCGACCGGCGCGGATCCGGCGCCAGGCTGCCGCATCTGGCTGGGTGGACAATGGGTCCTCGAACGTGACCGGAGCTGGCGCGATCCGGGATTCGCGCTGCCGCCGCAGGATGGCGAGCCCGTGGTCTGCGTCAACTGGGATGACGCGCGCGGCTACGCGGAATGGCTGTCGAAGGAGAGCGGCAAGCGCTATCGGCTGCCATCGGAAGCGGAATGGGAATACGTGGCGCGCGGCGGAACGTCGTTTCCCCGCTTCTGGGGCGAGCTTGATTCGAACGAAGGCGCGGCGCTGTCGCTCGCATGCGATTTCGCAAACGTCTACGATTCATCGGCAGTCGACGCCTACCATTTCTCCTGGCCCAACGCGCGCTGCCGCGACCGGCATGCTGGACTCGCGCCGGTCGGGCAATACAAGCCGAATGCCTTCGGCGTGTTCGACATCATCGGTAATGCCCGTGAATGGGTCATGGACTGCTACACCGCGAGCTACACCGGGCGGCCCGAGGACGGACGCGCCTGGACCTGGCAGGGCGGCTGCGAGCTGAAGGACGTGCGCGGCGGTTCCTGGGCGAGCCGGCCGCGCGACGCGCGCGCATCTGCGCGCGGGGCCGAGCCGGCCGGGCTTCGCCAGTCCGATCTGGGCTTCCGCGTCGTCCGCGATTACGAATAGCGTGCTACAGGCGGATTGAACGCCAGGCGCCGTTCCGCCAGCGCAGCCACAGGGCGATGCCGATCGCGAGCACGTAAACCAGCAGCGCAGACCAGCCGCCGACGGCGCCGAAACCGAACCCCGGCGCATTCTCGATCCAGCCACGGCCCGGCGAGAATGTCAGCAGGTGCGCCAGCGGCAGGAACAGAAACGCCGCGCACGAAAACACGATCAGCGCCGGCACGCGCGCGTCGCCGGCGCCGCGCAGGCAGAATGCGCTCGAGAAATTGACGCCGTCGAAGAACTGGTAGGCGGCGGCGATCCACAGCAGCGATGAGCAGAGCGTAATCACCTCGCCGGCGCGCGGATCGGCGGCATTGACGAACAGCGGCGTAAGCCAGGGCCCGACCAGCGCGATAACGATGCCGAGCCCGCCCATGAAGCAGGCGACGACTGCGATGATGCGGTTGCCGATGCGCTCGGCCCAGTCGCGGTCGCCGGCACCGATCGCCTGGCCGACCAGCGTCGTGCCGGCGAGCGCGAGTCCAATGCCGGGCATGTAGGCAAGCGACGTGAATATGGTGACGATCTGCGTCGCTGCGCCATCCACGATGCCCATGCGCACCTGCATCAGCTGGAATACCGCGGCAGCGCCGATATCGGCGGAGGCGGTCATCGCCATTGGCAGGCCGATGGCGACCAGCGTGATGATTCGACCGAACTGTGGCCGCCAGGTCAGGTGCGCCTGGAAGCGTGAGGGCTCGAGACGCAGCATCATCGCGATCGCGATCAGCACGCCCAGCAGTTCCGCGGCGGTCGTCGCCCAGGCGGCGCCTGCGATTCCAAGGCCGAGACGGAAGATCAGCAATTCATTCAGGACGATATTCGCGAGCGTGACGACCAGGCCGACGATGAGCGGATTGCGCGTGCGCCCGATCCCGTTGAAATACGCAACGGCGGCCCATAGCGCCGCGGCCAGCGGTCCGCCGATCATGCGCGGGCCCCAGAACTGGAGCACGAGAACTTCCACGTCGGCCGGCAGGCCGAAGGCATGGAACATCCATGGCGCGATGACGATCGTCAGGATGAACGCGGGGATCGTCAGCACCGCGGCCCACAGGCCCATCCAGGCCATCTGGCTGGTACGACGAAAGCGCCCGGCCCCATAGGCCTGCGCGACCAGGGTCTGCACACCCATCGCAACGCCGCCGATCAGGAACAGCGCCAGCAACGACAGCCAGTGCGCAGCGGAGATCGCCGCCGTCGCTGCGGTGCACAGGCGCCCGATGAACCAGGTGTCGGTGAGATTCAGCACGGCCTGCACCGTGCTGTTCAGCACCAGCGGCAGCGCGAGCGCCGCGATGGCGCGCATGTCGATGTGGCGGCCGCCATCGGCGCCGATATGCATCGCCGGCAGGGGCGGTCTGCGACTCTCTGCGCGGGCCATGGGTCACAAGCCTATCATCGGCTAGAATGCCGGGCCCTGACGCGATTTTGCGGCAGACAGTGTCCGAGGAACCGTCCGTGAGCGAGCCCGCGAATCGCGAGGTCATCAGCGCCGAATGCGTGATCATCGGCGCGGGTCCGGTCGGCCTCTTCGCGGTCTTCGAGCTCGGCCTGCTCGGCATGAAGTGCCAGGTCGTGGATTCGCTGGCGCATCCTGGCGGGCAGTGCACGGAGCTTTATCCCGACAAGCCGATCTATGACATCCCGGCCCTGCCGGTCTGTGGCGCGCGGGAACTCGTCGAGCGGCTTCTGGAGCAGATCAAGCCGTTCGGGGCCGGTTTTCACCTGGGGCAGGAAGTCGCGGAAATTGCGCACCGCGCGGACGGGCGATTCGAGCTCGTGACAAGCATGGGCACGCGCTTCGACGCGGGCGCGGTGATCATCGCCGCCGGCCTCGGTTCCTTCCAGCCACGCCGCCTGATGGTGCCGGAGGCGGAGCGCTTCGAAGGGAGGCAGATTCACTATCGCGTGCGCCGCGCCGAGGAATTCCATGGCCACGACCTCTTGATCGCGGGCGGTGGCGACAGCGCGCTCGACTGGACGCTGGATTTCTGCGGCAAGGCCCGCTCGGTCACGCTGGTCCACCGGCGCGCGGAATTCCGCGCGCAGCCTGCGAGCGTCGCCCGCATGAAGGACCACGTCGCGGCCGGCAAGATGCGTGTCCTCGAGGGCACGATCATTGCGCTCGACCTCGACGGCGACCGGCTGGTCGGCGCGAAGGTGCAGGGTCCGGACAAGTCGCTGACCGATGTAGCCTGCGAACAGGTGCTGGCGTTCTTCGGCCTGCATCCGAAGCTCGGCCCGATCGCGGGGTGGGGTCTCGCCCTTGAAAAGAAGTCGATCCATGTCGACACGGAGAAATTCCAGACCAGCGTGCCCGGCATCTTTGCGATCGGGGACATCAACGCGTACCCCGGCAAGAAGAAGCTGATCCTGTCGGGTTTCCACGAAGCGGCGCTCGCTTCGTTCGGTGTGCAGCATCACGTCTATCCGGAGAAGCGCCAGTTCCTGCAGTACACGACGACGAGCCCGATCATGCGGCAGCGGCTCGGCGTCGCGCCGCCCGACTGAGCGCCGGCATGGACAAGCGCCTCGCCGACCTGATGGGACTGCTGGACCTCGAGCGACTCGAGGACAACCTGTTCCGCGGCCAGAGCCGCGATGTCGGTGCGCCGCAGGTATTCGGCGGCCAGGTGTTGGGCCAGGCGCTGGTCGCCGCATCGAGAACCGTCGACGGCCGCCTGGTGCATTCGCTGCACGCCTATTTCCTGCGCCGTGGCGACGTCAACGCACCGATCGTGTTCGAGGTGGATCGCAGCAGGGACGGCGGCAGCTTCACCAGCCGCCGCGTCGTCGCAATCCAGCACGGGCAGCCGATCCTGACGATGTCGGCATCCTTCCAGATCACCGAGCCTGGCCTCGATCACCAGGCGCCGATGCCGCAGGCGCCGCCGCCCGAGGAACTGAAGGATCTCGGCGAAATCAATTCAGCGATGCTCGACAAGGTGCCTGAGAAGGTGCGCAGCTTCTTCCAGCGCCAGCGCCCCTTTGAGTTCCGGCCAGTGAATCCGCGGAACTACCTGCAGCCGGTCAAGACCGCGCCGGCGACACAGGTCTGGTTTCGCGTCCTCGACCGCTTGCCGGATGACCAGCCGCTGCACCGCTGCCTGCTGGCCTATGTCTCAGACTACCACCTGCTCGAGACCGCGACGCTGCCGCACGGTGTTTCATTCCTGCAGCTGCAGATGGCGAGCATCGATCACGCAATCTGGTTCCATCGAGACGTGCGAGTCGATGACTGGTTGCTGTACGTGACCGACAGCCCGAGCGCCTCCGGCGCGCGGGGTTTCGGGCGTGGCACGATTTTCTCCCGCGCGGGCACGCTGGTCGCGAGCGTTGCCCAGGAAGGCCTGATTCGCCAGCACAGCGAGTGGACCAGTCCGGCGGGCCAGCAGAAATAATGCGGGCGCGTCAGCGGTAGAATTTCTTCCAGACGAAGTAGACGGGGATGCCGAGCAGCGATATCCCGACGTTGACGAGCGCGATCTTCGGCGTGTGGATCAATGCGTTGCCGAGCACGAGCATGACGGCAGCCAGGTAAAGGAACAGGATCCAGGGGTAGCCGAAGCTGCGATAGGGCCGCTCGACATCTGGCCGCGTACGGCGCAGCCACCAGACGCCGAGGACGGAGAGAGCATAGAAGGGCATGAGCCCGAGCACGAAAGTCGCGGCGAGCTGCTCGAAGGTCCGGATCGACACGTAGGTGCAGGCGATGCCGGTCGCCACCATGATGGCGACGTGCGGCGTCGCAAATCGCGGGTGGACGCGCCCTGTCGCCGCGAAGAAGTTCCGGTCACGACCCATTGCGAAGAACAGGCGCGGCTCGGACATCGTCAGCCCCGCGAGCGCCCCGAATGTCGAGACCATCACCAGGCCCGAGATCAGCGAGGAAGCACCCGTGCCGAGCACGCGGCCGGCAGCGTCCGCGGCGACCAGCGGCGAGGCCCGCATCGCGTCCAGCGGCAGGATGTAGAGATAGGCCACATTGACGGCGAGATACACGATCATCACGCCGCCGACACCGAGCAGCAGCGCCCGCGGCACATTGCGCTGCGGGCTCTTCACCTC
>JBATEA010000379.1:0-2476 GCA_049663745.1 Steroidobacteraceae bacterium
CTCCGGTCGCTGGTCGCCAGATTCGGCTCGCCGCTCCTGTTCATCGACTGCAACATCATCAGGCGCCAGTACCGCGCGCTCGCGGCGGCCTTGCCAGGCGTCGACCTGCATTACGCGCTGAAGCCACAGCCCGAGGCCACTGTCGTCAAGGTTCTGGCCGCGGAAGGCGCCTGGTTCGATCTCGCGACCAATGGCGAGGTGGATCTGGTCCGCGCAGCCGGCATCGCGCCCGGGCGCTGCATCCACACGCATCCGATCAAGCGCGACAAGGACATCCGCAAGGCACTCGATTACGGCGTCACGACCTTCGTGGTCGACAATCCGGATGAGCTCGCCAAGTTCAGGCCCTACCGCGACCGTGCGCGGCTGCTGGTGCGCATGGCACACCGCAGCGCGGACGCGATGGTGGACCTGTCGCGCAAGTTCGGTTGCGACCGGGACGCCACGATCACGCTCGCCGAGGCCGCGGCGCGCGCAGGCATCAAGGTCATCGGGATATCGTTCCACGTCGGTTCGCAGGTCGGCAGTGCCGAGGCGCATGTCCGTGCCGTCGAAATCAGCGCGAGCGTCATTGCGGAAGCAGCCGGTCGCGGCCTGCCGCCGATGACCGTGCTGGATATCGGCGGCGGATTCCCCATCGATTACCTGCGACCGGCGCTGGCGATCGACGAATTCTGCCGGCCGATTCGCGCCGCGCTCGCAGGGCTGCCGCACGGGATCCGCGTCATTGCCGAACCGGGGCGCTATATCTGCGGACCGGCGGGTTTCTGCCTGACCACGGTGATGGGCCGGGCGAAGCGCGAAGGTTGCTGGTGGTACTACCTGGACGACGGCACTTACGGTTCCTTCAGCGGCCAGCTGTATGACCACTCGCGCTACCCGGTGGAGCTGGTAGGGCCTCATGCCGGTCCGCGGATGCCTTGCGTACTGGCGGGGCCCACCTGCGACAGCATCGACGTGATCGCCGAGGACATCCCGATGCCGGAACTCGCCGACGGTGACCTGTTGCTGGGCCGCCAGATGGGCGCTTACACGAGTGCGACCGCGACCGATTTCAATTTCTTCCCGCGTGCGCACCTCCTGACCGTCAATGTCACGCCAGACGGCGACTGATGCGGCCTGCCCCTGCGGGAGCCGGCGGCGCTTCCTCGCTCGCCTGATCGCCTGCCTGCCGGCAGCGGCGACCGCGCGCGCCGCTTGGGCGGCAGACGAAACGGTCGTCGCCCGCGAATTGCAGCTGGTCAACACCCATACCGGCGAAGTGCTGGACACACGCTTTTTCAAGGATGGGGCCTACGACCCGGAGCAACTGGGCCGGCTGGACTGGCTGCTGCGCGATTACCGGACAAGCGAGGTCCTGCCGATCGACACGCGACTCTTCGACCTGCTGTGCGACCTGGCGCAGGCGGCCGGCCGCGAACCGCGCTATGAAATCATTTCCGGCTACCGCTCCCCGGCGACGAACGCCATGCTCGTGGCGACCACCGACGGCGTTTCATCGCACAGCCTGCACATGGAGGGCCGCGCCATCGACGTCCGTCTCGTGGGCCTGCCGACGCGCGCACTCCGGGACCTCGCGCTGGCCAGGCAGGTGGGCGGCGTAGGCTATTACCCGGTGTCGGATTTCGTGCACCTTGACACCGGCCGCGCAAGGAACTGGTCGGGTTGACCATGACGACTGCCATCCATCGCCGCATCGACGCGCTGCGTGCGGGCGCCGACCCGACTTTCATCGCGCGCCTTGCATCGGGCTGGGCCGTCATGGGCGAGCGCCAGGTATTGCCTGGTTACTGCCTGCTGCTGCCCGATCCGGTCGTGCCGACGCTCAACGCGCTCGCCATCCCGGATCGCGCGCAGTTCCTCGCCGACATGGCGGCGCTCGGCGACGCGGTGCTGCGGGTGACGCGGGCGCTGCGCATCAACTACGCGATCCTCGGCAACCAGGAGCAGGCACTGCACGCGCACGTGATTCCGCGGTTCCACGATGAGCCGGTGCAGTACGCGACGACTCATCCCTGGGCCTACGACTGGGATGCGGCGATCGCATTCGACCCGGAGCAGCATCGCGAGCTGCGCGATCGCATCCACATCGCTCTCGGCGCAAAGGAGTAGAGCGTGGCGGTCTCGGACGATTTCCGCGATTACGTGCTGGAGCAGCTCGCGGCCGCAGGCAAGGTCAGCTCGCGGCGGATGTTCGGCGGCGTCGGGCTCTATCTCGACGGACTGTTCTTCGCATTGATTGACGACGACGCGCTGTACTTCAAGACCGACGACGCCAACCGGCCGCGCTACGAGAAAGCCGGCAGCCGGCCGTTCTGCCCGTTTCCGGACCGGCCGAATCACGTGATGGCTTACTGGGAAGTGCCGGCCGAGGTGCTGGAGGACGCGGAAGAGCTGCGGCTCTGGACGCGCGAGGCGCTCGCGGCCGCGCTCGCTGCGCGCAGCAGGCGCAGCGCGCGCCGCCGGCGTCCGGTGG
>JBATEA010000380.1:0-1527 GCA_049663745.1 Steroidobacteraceae bacterium
CTTTACCGTGATGCTGTCGAACCCGAGTGCCGGAATGTTGCTTGGAACCAATACCGCTACGACGGTCGCCATCACGGACGATGATGCCAGTGCCGGCGGCGGTGGAGGCGGCCGTGCCTTCGGCTGGCTGACTACGCTGTTCCTGAGCGGGCTTTATCTCCTGCGCCGTCGTACATTGACTATTGGCCGCTCCCGCCATCCGGCACCGGCGTGAATTCCAGGTCGTGGTAATCGAAGCTGAAGTCCGCCAGCGGCGAGAACGCCTTCATCGTGATGCGCGCGGGCTTGCCCTGCGCGTCGAGTGAAAAAGTGACGAACGCCGGCTCGATCAACGGATCCGGCCAGCGCGCGACGAAGGTATCGTAGGCCCAGTGCTCGAGCGGCCCGACCATGCCGGGCGTCTGCTGGAAGTCGATCGTCAGCGCGCCTCCCGCTTCCTTGATCGCGATCCGCCCGTACCAGGGATCGGCGTAATTGCCGCCGTAGCCTGCGAGCGGCAGCGAGGGCGAAGACTGTGGGCGCGCCGTCGCCGTCTCATGCAGCGCCTTGAGTCCCTCCGCGTTCCGCTCCGCGAAGAAATCGCCAAAGGCCTTCGGCCAGTCGTGTTTCGGCAGGCCGAAGTAATGATCGAGCAGCTCGTACTCGAGGCCCGGCACGAACTCGTTCTCCTCCGAGTTGTTCACGATCGCAAAGCCGACGTTCTTCTCCGGGATCAGGACAACGACGGCGCGGAAGCCCTGCGTGCCACCACCATGAGAAATGATTTTGTGGCCGCGATAGTCCTGGACTCCCCAGCCGAGCGCGTAGTTCTTGAACTGCGCCACTGCGTCGGCGAGCGCGCCGGGCAGGGGCGTGACCGGGATCGGCACGACGGGCTGCCACATCACCTCTGCATTCGCCACCGAATACAGGTGCTGATCGGAGCCGGGGAGCTGGCCGGACGCGAGCTGCACGGCGAGCCAGCGCGCGAGGTCGTTCGCACCCGCGGCGATCGCGCCCGCCGGCCCGCAGTTCGCGCCGAGCGCGACTTTCTTCTCGTCGAAGACCTGCTGCGCGCCGATGCCGCGAAACTCGCCGACGCGGCCGTGCGGATAGGCCCGGTCCACCGTGACCAGCCGGTCCACGTCGTTGGTGACGGTCTTCGTCATGCCGGCCGGCAGCAGGATCCTGTCGTGGACGAAATTCTCCCAGGTCTGGCCGCTCACGGCCTCGATCAGCTCGCCGGCGACGATGTACAGGACGTTGTCGTAGGCAAAAGCAGAACGAAAGCTGGTCTTCGGTTTCAGGAATCGCAGCCGTCGCACCGTGTCGGCGCGGCTGATTTCTGTGGATGGCACGAAAAGCAGGTCGCCCTGGCCCTTGCCGAGGCCGCTGCGGTGCACCAGCAAGTCGCGGATCGTCATCTCGCGCGTGACCCAGGGGTCGTACATCCGGAAGCCCGGCAGGTAATCGATGACCGGGTCGTCCCAGTGGATCTTGCCTTCGTCCACCAGGATCGCGAGTGCGGCGGACGTGAAGGCCTTCGTG
>JBATEA010000381.1:0-6753 GCA_049663745.1 Steroidobacteraceae bacterium
CGTTCACGTGCGGCTTGCTGCGTACGAATTTTTCCTTAGCCACGACTCACCTCTATCGTCTCTATCGTTATGGAGCCCACGACCGGAATCGAACCGGTGACCTCGTCCTTACCAAGGACGTGCTCTACCGACTGAGCTACGTGGGCCCAGGTCAACCCGACTGGAGCGGGTGATGGGAATCGAACCCACGTCATCAGCTTGGAAGGCTGAGGTTCTACCATTGAACTACACCCGCATTCCTTCACGCCGCGAACAGCAGGTATCGTGGGTCGCCAATGAAGCCGAGCCACCCGGTTGCTATCGACAACTGGTGGAGGGGGTAGGATTCGAACCTACGAAGGCATAAGCCAGCAGATTTACAGTCTGCCCCCGTTGGCCGCTTGGGTACCCCTCCCAAAATTGAGCCGCGTATTTTCGGGCCCAACGGCCGTTGTGTCAACGCAAAAAAGACGCCTAAGTGCCTGATCCGGCCTAAGGATGCGCCGCCTGCAACCCGTAGCCCCGGGCGACCAGAATCGAGATCAGCGGCAGGAGCAGCATGAGCCCCAACTGCAGGGCCAGGCTCCCCCTGACGCGCTCGAGCTCGCGGGTCAACGGGGCGAAGGCCGGGGCGGTCCTGGCCTCGCGGTTCCAGCGGATGAATTGCAGGGTCGGAAAGAGGGCGAGCAATCCGATCGCCAGGAAGAGCGCAATCTTGAGCCAGAACAACCGATTAGCCAGGTAATAGGCGGTGTCCTGGCCGAAGAAAAGCACTCTCGCGAGGCCCGTTGCGAGGCTTCCGGTCAGCGCCAGGAAATAGCCGAGATCCACCGTTCCCAGCAGCTTCACCTGCTGTCGGTCGGGTATGCGCCGGCACAGCCAATACTCGGAAAGCAGCAGCCCAGCCGCGAGACCGACCGCCACCAGGTGCAGCCAGGCAAAGACGACGGCGACGACCGCCGGGCCGGCCAAGCTCAACTCCCCACGAGCCGCGCAAAACCGGCAGCGTCGATATTGGCGCCGCAGATGATCAGTCCGACCCGGCGGCCGGCAAGGCGTTCCGCCAGCGGGCCAAGCAGCGCTGCGGTCGCCGCGGCACCCGCGGGCTCAACCGCGAGACGCGCGTGTTCCAGCAGGAAACGCATCGCGGCGATGAGTTGTTCGTCGGTGACGCGCACCAGTTCATCGATATGCGCGCGGCACAACGCATAGGACATCGGCGTCGCGAATGGTGCGCCGAGACTGTCGGCAATGGTCGCGACTTTCTCGATCGAAGCGGGGCTGCCCGCCTGGAAACTCCGGTACATCGAGTCGGCGCCGAAAGGTTCGACGCCGAACACCTCGCAGCCGGGCCGCATCAGCTTGACCGCCGTGGAGACGCCGGAAGCAAGCCCGCCGCCGCCGATCGGCACGATGACCGCGTCGAGATCCGGCACCTGTTCCATGAACTCGACGCCGAGCGTGCCGGTGCCGAGCGAGACGCGCAGGCCTTCGTAGGGGTGGATGAACGCGCGCGATTCCGTTTCCTGGATTTCCCGGACGCGGCGGAATCCCGCGTGCACGTCGGGGGTCAGTTCCACTTCGGCGCCATAGAGCCGGCATTGCGCGATGCGAAACGGGTTCGCGCTCGCGGTCATGACGACCTTCGCGCTCGTGTTCAGGCAACGCGCCGCATAGGCGGTTGCGATTGCGTGATTGCCGGCGCTGATCGCGCAGATGCCGCGCGCGCGTTCGGCCTCGCCGAGCGCCAGGACATTGAGGAGTGCGCCGCGCGGCTTGAAACTGCCGGTGCGCTGGAACAGTTCGAGCTTCATGAACGCGCGCGTGCCGGGGGCGAATGCGGCCTCCACCGAGGGACCGGTCAGCTCCTGGACCGGGGTCGTCAGCACCAGCGTGCCCAGCTGCCGGCGCGCCTCGCGCAGCTCGGCAATGGTCAGCTTCGGCGGGGCTTCTGCATCCGCGTTCATGCGAGCGCATGGTATCGGATCGGTCGGCGCACGCTGCCGTCGGCCGGGCGGCTGTTGCACTGCAACATGCCTCCGGCAATGCCCCGGCACCCATAAATCATTGAATCTGGGGGGCCGGCAGGAGCGCCTCGCCCGAGGGTTCGCTGGCGCTTTCCTCCCCCGGTCCGGGCCTGCATACTGACTGTCGCCGACCGCTTCAGGGGATAGAAAAAAGGGATCGGGGATGGAACGCCGTCTGCATACCCGGCATCGTGCGCGAGCCACGGTCTACCTGATCGTGCCCGGACGCCGGGGCGCGCTTTGCAAGGCCTGCAATCTCAGCGCCAATGGCGTCTTTGTCGAGACCCGGAACCTCGGACTCGCGAAAGGGTCGATCGTTGAACTGGCCTTCGCGATCAACCTGGGCGCGATAACCAAGATCCATCGTCGCCAGGCCGTCGTCGCCCATGTCTCGCACGGCGGCACCGGCCTTCGGATGGAAAGCTACGCCGTGCGCTGAGCGGCGGGCGAGGCTAAAGTTTCCATGTCGGGTGGGGTTCCCGGTGCCCAACTTGGGCCCGGGGCCCCTCCCATTTTCCGGTAGCGGGGGCGAACGGGGACATCGCAATGCGCATCTACGACAACATCCTGCAGACCATCGGCCACACGCCGCTCGTGCGGCTCAACAAGATCGGCCGCAACCTGCCGGGCCGCATCGTGCTGAAACTCGAATTCTTCAATCCCTGCGCGAGCGTCAAGGACCGCATTGGCGTCAGCATGATCGAGGCGCTGGAAAAACAGGGACGCATCGGGCCCGACACCGTGCTGGTCGAGCCCACGAGCGGCAACACCGGCATCGGGCTCGCTTTCGTCGCCGCGGCCAAGGGTTACCGGCTGGTGCTGACGATGCCGGAGACGATGAGCATGGAGCGCCGCCGCATGCTGCAGGCCTTCGGCGCGGAACTGGTGCTGACCGAGGGCGCGAAGGGCATGAAGGGCGCGATGGCGCGCGCCGCGGAAATCGTCGCGAGCGACCCGAAGCGTTTCCTGCTGGTCGGCCAGTTCACGAATCCCGCCAATCCCGAGATCCACCGTCGCACGACTGCCGAGGAGATCTGGGACGACACCGACGGCGCCTGCGACATCCTGGTCTCGGGCATCGGCACCGGCGGCACGATCACGGGCGTCGGCGAAGTCATCAAGAAGCGCAAGCCGGAGTTCCGTTGCGTTGCGGTCGAGCCGACGGCGAGCCCGGTGCTCTCCGGCGGCCAGCCCGGGCCGCACAAGATCCAGGGCATCGGCGCGGGATTCATCCCGGAGATCCTAAACACCAAGGTCATCGACGAGGTCGTCCAGGTCACGAATGAGCAGGCCGGCGAGTACGCGCGCCTGCTCGGGCGCGAGGAAGGCATACTGGTCGGCATCAGTTCCGGAGCCGCACTCTTTGCCGCGCTGCAGCTCGCGGGGCGCGAGGAGAATCGCGGCAAGCTGATCGTTGCGATCATTCCGAGCTTCGGCGAGCGGTATCTCTCGACCTGGCTGTACGAAGAGGCACCCCCCAGTGCGCCGCGCATCGTTCCACTCGCCTGAGTCCCCCGTCACGGGCGATCATGCCGCGCTCGCCAAGGCGCTGATGGTGCCGGGCGACGCGGCGGATTTTCAGGTGCTGCGCGTGGGCACCTGGCCCGACCGCACGGCCGTGCTTTCATCCATCGACCGGCTGCACCGGCTGCTGATCGCGGAGACGCTGCACGCGACGGATGACGAGAGTCCGGAACGGCGCGTCGAGCGCGAACTGGGCGAGATCGAAGGGGTGCTCGCCGCGCAGATCCGCCTCGCGCTCGAGTTCCCGGCGCGACTCGGTGAAGAAGTGGCGCAGGACATGGGAATCCTGGACACGAAGGCGCGCCGGCTCGCCCGCGAGCTGCTGGTGCAGTCGCCGCGGCTGCGCGAACGCGTGTTCGAGGACGCGCGCGCGGCCTGGCGCGGCGATCCGTCGTGCCGCCACCCGATCGAGGCGCTGTACGCGTTTCCCGGCATCTTCGCGGTAACGAGGCACCGGATCGCGAACATTCTCTACCATCTGGAGGTGCCACTCCTGCCGCGCCTGATCGCGGAGAACGCGCACCACCGCACGGGCATCGACATCCATCCGGGCGCGACCATCGGTCGCGAGTTCTTCATCGACCATGGCACCGGCATCGTGATCGGCGAAACCGCAATCGTCGGCAATCGCGTGACGCTCTACCAGGGCGTGACGCTCGGCGCCAAGAGTTTCCCGGTGGACGCCGACGGCCGCCTGGTGAAGGGCCTGCCCCGCCATCCCATCATCGAGGACGACGTGACCATCTACGCAAGCGCGACCGTTCTCGGCCGCGTCACCGTCGGTCGCGGCAGCGTGATCGGCGGCAACGTCTGGCTGACGCACAGCGTGCCGGCGAACTCGCGCGTGGCGCAGGCGGCGCCATTGCAATCAGGTTTCGAGCACGGCGCGGGCATCTGAGGTGGCGATCCGCCGGCCGCTGTCGCGTCGCGAATTCGCCCGACTCGCTGCCGCCGCGGGCGCGCTCGCGATCGTCCCGTTCGGGATGGCGCGGTCGCAGGTCCGCTTCAGCTCCTACCCGTTCCAGCTTGGCGTTGCATCCGGCGATCCATCCGCCGACGGCTTCGTGATCTGGACGCGGCTCGCGCCCGAGCCTTTCGTGCCGGAAGTCCTGGGCAACGTGGTCTTCGAACTCGCCTGGGAAGTGGCGGAGGACCGGTCGTTCTCGAAGATCCGTTTGAGCGGTACGGCCCTCGCGCGGGCGCACCTCGCGCATGCGGTTCATGTCGAAGTCGGAGGCCTCGACGCAGGCCGTGAGTATTTCTACCGTTTCCGGATCGGGAAATACGAGAGCCCGACCGGACGCGCGCTGACCTGCCCGTCCGGCCCGACCGATGGCCCATTGCGCTTCGCGGTCGCTTCCTGCGCCCACTACGAGCAGGGATTCTTCTCGGCCTATCGCTACATCGCGGACGACAAGCCGGATCTCGTGCTGATGCTCGGCGACTACATCTATGAGGATGCCTGGGGCGAGCGGCGCGTGCGATTGTTCGACACGCAGGAAGCGAACACGCTGACCGATTATCGCCATCGCTACACGCAGTACCGCACGGATCCCGACCTGCAGGCTGCGCACGCAGCCTGCCCCTGGCTCGCCATGTGGGACGATCACGAGGTCGACAACGACTACGCCGGGCTCACCGCAGAGAGCGAAGTCTGCGGCGGCGAAACCGTCCACGAGTCATTTCCCGCGCGCCGCGCGGCGGCCTACCAGGCTTTCTTCGAGAACATGCCGCTGCGCCCGTCGCGTCTGCTGCCCGGCATGGCCGCCCGGCTCTACGGCACGGTGGACTGGGGAACGCTCGCGCGCTTCTACCTGCTCGACAATCGCCAGTACCGCTCGGTGCAGGCCTGCCAGAGCGCGCCGACACCGTGGCGCTGCGACACCGACCGCGGCAAGAAGATCCTCTTCAGCGGCGCCGGCGGCGGCAGCTTCGTGAATCCGGATGAGCCGGCCTGCAAGGCGGAGCTCGCCGATCCCGCGCGCACGATGCTGGGCGCCGAACAGGAGCAGTGGCTCGACACGGCATTTGCGGAGGGCCACGCCGCCTGGAACCTGCTGACGCAGGGCGTCATGTTCGTGACGATCCGGGAGAGCTGGAACGATTCCCCACGGATCTTCACCGATGCCTGGGCGGGTTATCCGCCGGCGCGCGAAAGGCTGCTCGGATCGCTTCTGCGCCACAAGACCACGAACCCGATCGTACTGACCGGCGACATCCATTCCTTCTGGGTCAACGAGATCGCGAACGCCGCCGGCCGCCCGTTCGGCGTCGAACTGGTGACCTCGTCGATCGCGACCACGACCAACGACAAGACCGCGATGCTGCCGCTGAACCCGCAGGTGCGCTTTCACGAGGGATTTCACAGCGGCTATGTCCGCTGCGACCTCGATCGCGGCAAGCTGCGCGCCGACATCGTCGCGATCGACGATCGGCTCGACCCGCGCAGCGGCCGTAATGTGCTCGCGAGCTTTGAAGTGCGTGCGGGGGACCCGCACGCCCACCGGATCTAGCCGCGGATGCAGTTCAAGTAGAGCTTTTCGAAGTCCCCGAGCGTCATCGGCAGCGGATTACCGCCGGTCGACGGGTCCGCGAGCGCTTGCGGTGCGAAGGCCTTCGCATGTTCCTCGCGCACGCCGAGGCCGGCGAGCGTCGGCGGAATGCCGATGGTCGCGCGCAGTTCCAGGATCCAGTCGAGGAATCCCGCGTAGCTCTGGTGCTCGAGGCCGAGCCACGCGGCAAGCCGCCCCATCCTCGGCTCGATCGCACGGCGGTTCCAGGCGAGCACATAGGGCATCACGACGGCATTGGTGAGCCCGTGGTGCGTGTCGAGATTGGCGCCGCAAGGATGGCTCAGGCTGTGCATCGCGCCGAGCCCCTTCTGGAATGCGGTCGCGCCCATCGATGAGGCGATCAGCATGTGCGAGCGGGCCTCGAGGTCCCTGCCGTCAGCCACCGCGCGCGGCAGGTAGTCGTGAATGAGGCGCATGCCCTCGACCGCGATGCCATCCGCGAGCGGATGGTAGAACGGGGCGCAATAGGCCTCGAGACAATGCGACAGCGCGTCCATGCCGGTCGCCGCGGTGATCTTCGGCGGCAGGCCGATCGTCAGCTCCGGGTCCGCGATCACGACGCCCGGCATCATCTTCGGGTGATAGATGATTTTCTTCGTGTGATCCCGCATGTCGGTGATCACCGAGGCGCGGCCGACCTCGGAGCCCGT
>JBATEA010000382.1:0-3489 GCA_049663745.1 Steroidobacteraceae bacterium
CCCTGGCACGAGGAATGCCTGGAGTTCCAGCGGCTGCCAAATCGAGTCCGAACCGCGAGTGTCTGGCAGGTACGCGAGCCCGTCTATTGCAAGTCATCCGGCCGCTGGCGGAATTACGAGCGTCATCTGGAGCCGGTGCTCCGGCTGCTGGGAAAACCTTAGGTCGACGACCACATCCGCATCAGGTTCTGGCGGACTACATCGAGCCTGACGCGGCTTTCCCAGTTCATCCGGTTGCCCTCGAGCGCTGCGATCTCGTTGAGTTCGAAAACCTGCTGGCGCTGGTGCTGATCCACGATCAGGCTCTCGATGAAGGTGATCGATACCAGACGCTGGCCCGAGCGGACCGGTATGACCTCGTGCAATGTGGTCGACGGGTAGACGATCGCCTCGCCGGGCGCTCCCTTGAAAGCAATGGTCTGGTTGCCGACCGCGATCGCCAGTTCACCGCCTTCGTAGGCAGCCGGGTCGCCGACGAACACCGTGCAGGACAGATCCGAACGTATTCGAGCGTTGGGTAGTTGAATGATCGCGGCGTCCGCATGGGCCCCGTATTTCATGCCCGGTTCGTAGCGGCACAGCAGTGGCGGCGCCACCCTCTTCGGCATCGCAAAGCTTGCGAATTCGCGCGATCTCAGGAACGCGTTGCCGACGATCTGGACCGACTCTGCGTACCTGGGGTCGGCAGGATCGGCCTGCAGGTTTTCTTTGCTGGTATTTGCCGGGTTGGAAATCTTGCCGTCCACGAAGCGCAGTTCGCGGCTCAACGCCTGGAGCCGCTCGATCTCCGGGGCCGTCAGCAGATTCTTGATCTTCAGGAGCACTTCAGGCGGGAACTATATATGAGCGGAGGGCACAGTGCCCCTGAACGCATCCGTCGCGGAAATGACGGCGCGGATTGCGGCGCGCTCCTCTGCGGACAGCCTTGGACTCCAGATGTCGCAGATCAGGATGATCCGCGTCTGGCCGCTGTCATTCCAGGCCTCGTGCTCGATCGTGTCATCGAAGACCCATGCCTCCCCGAGCCGCCAGGTCCGCTGTTCGCCGCCGACGCGGAAACCGCAGCCATCCGGCAACACCAGCGGCAGGTGAACGACCAGGCGGAAATTGGCGACACCGGTGTGCGGAGGGATGCGGGTCTTCGGTTGCAGCACCGAGAACATCGCCGTCGGCGAACGCAGGTCGACGTCCGCCTGCGGCAGGCGGCGCACGGCGTGAATCGTCTGCGGCGCGCGCGCGCAGCGCTTCTCATCCGCCCTGCCGAGCTTGTAGAAGTGGAATGCGCTCCAGCGCGGCGACTTGTTGAGCTCGCGCCACTGGTCGAGCGGCATGTGGTCCTCATAGTGGATGTAGGGGCTGAAGCCCGCTTCATCCTCGACCAGGATCCTGGCGAGTTCATCCTGGATCGACTCGGTTGCCGCCTCGAAGTCCGGCAGCCACGGGAACTCCTCGCGCTCGTAGAACTCGATCGCCGGCAGGCCCGGGTAGTAATACTCGATCGGCTCCTGCTGGTAGCGCTTGCGGGTGCGCAGCGTCGTATCGATGAAGGCATCGATGCGGCGCCGCTCGACGGGCGTGCAACGCTCGCTGGTCGTCGCGGCATGTTCGCGGATGTACTGACCGAGCTCCCCGATATGCCGGCCATGTACCGCCCGGGCACGCTCGAGCGCCTGGCGGGTTGGCGGGTCGAGGTACTGCTCGGGAGGCGCCTGGGCAAGCGCCACGCCGTAGGCCGTCGCGGCCGGCACGGCCTTCCCCATCCGGTCCAGCATGCTCGCTTCCATCAAGAGCGCCGTGAAGTTCCGGCTGTCCAGCTTCAGTACTTCATGCAGGGCCGCGAAAGCGCCATCGAGGTCCTTCAACTGGCGCCGCACGATCGAAAGATTCAGCCACAGGCTGACGCTGCCCTTGTCGCGGGCGAGCGCCGCCAGCAGCATCGACTGGGCGCCCTGCATGTCGCCCGCAGCCATGGCCTCCATGGCGGCCTTGTTCGCGCTCAAGATCTCGTCGTGCATGGCGGCGGCTAGACTAAGGCCCACTCAGGCGGACCCGCAAGGATTTTGCCCGCCCGCACGGCAGCCGTCATAATGTCCTGCGGTCGGGACGGCCGGCTTCACATCCTGACTACCATGAGCAACGCCGCCGAATTGGCAACCGCAGGGGCGGAAGCCCTGCGCAAGGGTGATGCGCATAAGGCGCGCGAATTCCTGTCGCTCGCCGCCGAAGGCGGCCGCGCCGACGCTGCCGTGATGCTGGGCCTCGCCAGGGCCTGCAAGGCACTCGAGGACGGCCCCGGACAGGCCGCGGCACTCGACCGCCTGCTGGCCGCGGAACCACGCAATATCCCGGCGTTGATCCTTCGCGCGGATTGCTACGCGGCGGCCGGCGACATCCGCTCCGCTTCTTCGTTCTACCAGATGGCGATCAGGGCGGTGCCGCCCGGGGCGAAAATTTCGCCCGAGCTTGCGCAGGAGCTGCGCCGCGCGCAGCAGGTGTGCGACCAGCATGCCGAGGAGTACCGGAACTGGCTGCGCCGGAGACTGGTCGCGAAGGGCTTCGACGAAGCCCGCTCCAGCGAGCGTTTCGCGCAGTCACTGGACATCGTGCTCGGCAAGAAGCAGATCTTCGTGCAGCAGCCGCGCTACTACTATTTTCCTGCCTTGCCACAGATCCAGTTTTACGACCGCCAGGCATTTCCATGGCTCAACGACGTTGAGGCTGCAACCGACGACATCCGGGCCGAGTTGCTCGAAATCATGAGGCTGCCGGGTGCATTCGCGCCCTATGTCGAAAGCAAGCCGAACCGGCCTCACAAGGACCAGATGGGCATGCTGAACAACCCTGCCTGGAGCGCTTTCTATCTCTGGAAGAACGGCGATCCGGTCCCGGAGAATGCGGCCCGTTGCCCGAAGACGATGCATGCGCTGCGAAACGCGCCGCTGGCGCGCGTGCGCTGGCGCTCCCCTTCGATCCTGTTTTCGCTGCTGCAGCCCGGCGCGAAGATCCCGCCGCACAATGGGCTCGTCAACACGCGTCTCGTCTGTCATCTCCCGTTGATCGTTCCCGGGAAATGCCTGTTCCGCGTCGGCAATGACTTGCGCGAGTGGGTCGAGGGCAAGGCCTGGGCATTCGACGACACGATCGAGCACGAGGCCTGGAACAACAGCGACCGGACCCGCGTCATATTGCTGTTCGACGTCTGGCGCCCCGAGCTGACGGAAGAAGAGCGCTCGCTGGTCATCTCGCTGTTCGAGGCGATCGACGAGCACAGCGGCGTGAAACCGGATTGGGAAATCTGAACAGGAGCGAACCGATGATCGATGACTGGATGCGCACGTTATTGCTGGCCGGCGCCTTGTGCGCGGCGACCCCGCAGGCCGGCGCTCACGATATGCCGGCGGCGATCGCCGCGTGCAAGGCCGAGAAGGACGACGCCCGGCGCCTTGCCTGTTATGACCGCGAAGCCGCGAACGCGGGCCAGCAATCGGC
>JBATEA010000383.1:0-3507 GCA_049663745.1 Steroidobacteraceae bacterium
CCCATACGCTGGCGAGCAACTGCGAATTTGCGACCCGGCACCAAGAAAAGAAAGGCCCGCCGAAGCGGGCCTTTCATCAGCAGGGGAAGTGGAGCCTTACCAGCGTCCACCACCACCGCCGCCGCCACCACCGCCGCCGGAGCGGAAGCCACCGCCACCGCCCGGACGACCACCGCCACCCGGACGGCCACCGCCGGCACCGCGGGGACGATCCTGCGCTTCATTGACGCGCAGCTGGCGACCGCCCAGCGAGAAACCGTTCAGGGCCTCGATGGCCTTCGCGGCCTCGGCCTGGGGCATTTCGACGAAGCCAAAGCCGCGCGGACGACCGGTCTCACGATCGGACGGAAGCGCAACGGACTCGACCGTACCGTGTGCGGCGAACAGGTCGCGAACCTGTGTTTCAGTCGCCGAGAAAGGCAGGTTTCCAACATAGATCTTCATGACTCGAGCTCTCACTTTTCATTAACAATGGGCCGTGGTCCGCCATCAACGCGATGGACGGCAGCGGCCATTCACTACACGGCAGGAAACACGGTCGGGATCGTCTGGCGGGCGCGTGCCTGGCTAGGGCGAACCTTCGAACAGCTCCTGTCACCTGATCGCTGGCTGTAGACGATGCACCGGGGCGCTTTCAAACGCTTGAATATGCAGGGTGAACGGAAGCGATCGGCGCGGAGAATACCACGGTGCCCTGACCGGCACCATTTCCGGCCGTATCCGGCGCGAGACTGTGGCCCTGGCCTGCCGATTTCGTGAGTCAATCCAACCGCTTGCGAAAGCGCGCGGCCGCGAACGAGAACATCACGACCAGAAATATGACCAGTTTCAGCAGTGGAACGTGCATGTCGGCAAGCGTCGCACCGCGGAGCGTTATACCGCGGATTATTTCGTTGAAATGGGTCAGCGGCAGCACCTGGGCGAGGGCCTGGGCGAAGGCCGGCATGCCCTCGAACGGGAACATGAAGCCCGACAGCAGGATCGACGGGAGCATGGTCACGAAGGCCATCTGGAAGGCCTGGAACTGGGTCTGCGCGATAGTCGAGATGAAGAGACCGAGCGCCAATGCCGCAGCGATGAAGACCAGCGCCCCGAGGTAGAGGTCGATGAGGCGCCCCGCCATCGGCACGTCGAACAGCAGCCGCCCGACCAGCAGGATCAGCGTGGTCTGGATCAGCCCGATGATCACGTAGGGCAGGAGCTTGCCGGCCAGCAGCTGGCCGCGCGTGACCGGCGTCGTGATCAAAAGCTCGAGGTTGCCACGTTCGCGCTCGCGGACGATCGCACCCGAAGTGAAGATCACCATGGTCATGGTCAGGATCGTCCCGATCAGCGCCGGGACGATCTGCACCGCCGTGCGCCGCGCCGGGTTGTACTCGGTGCGGATCTCGAAGTGCGGCGTGCCGGTGACGCTTGCCCCCGCGCGTTGCAGCACCGGCATCGAGCCCAATCCCTGCGCCAGGTTCTCGAGCGATGGCTGGCTGCCATCCACCAGCAGCTGTACGGCGGGCCGGTCGCCCTCGAACAGGCGGCGCTCGAGATCGGGGGCGATGACGATGCCGACCCTCGCGTCGCCGCGCTGCATCATCTTCTCCAATTCGCGCTCGCTGCCGGCCTCGCCTATGACGCGCAGCACCTGCGTCGCCTGCAGATCGCCGACCAGCCGCCTCGACAACGACGTGCGCGACTGGTCCAGCACCGCCGCATTCACGTCGCGCACGTCGAAATTGATCGCATAGCCGAACAGCAGCATCTGGAGCACCGGCACGCCGATGATCATCCCGAAGGTGACACGGTCGCGCGCGAGCTGCCGGGCCTCCTTGGCGGCGATTGCAAACAGCCGATCGAACCAGATCACGCGGCGTGCTCCATATCCGACTTGCGCAGCAGTGTCGCTGCCACGAACACGTCCTCGAGTGTTGCGCCGACCCGCTCCACGCGCGCGTCAGCGCAGTGCCCGGCGAGCGCGGCGCGCAGCTCGCGTTCCGGCTCCGCGAGGTCGCGATGGACCAGCACGTGCAGCCGGTTGCCGAGCTGCGCGAGGCTCCTGACCGTCGGCACCGTCGCCAGAACGCGCCGGACCGCGGTCAGGTCCTCGCACTCGATCTCGATCACGGTCGCGTCGATGTCGCGCGCAAGCGCCTTCGGCTCGCCCTCGGCGGCGATGCGCCCGAGATCGAGGATCGCAATCCGGTGGCAGCGCTCGGCCTCGTCCATATAGTGTGTCGAGACCAGGATCGTCGTGCCGGCCGCCACCAGCGCGAAAAGGTTCTCCCAGAAATCGCGGCGATTCTGCGGGTCCACCGCGCTCGTCGGCTCGTCCAGCAGCAGGAGCTCCGGGTCGTGCAGCGTCGCTGCCGCGAGCGCGAGGCGCTGGCGCTGCCCGCCGGAGAGCGTCCCGGCGCGCTGCTGCGCGAATGTCGCGAGGTCGTAGTCGCGGATCCGCTCCGCCATGCGCGCGCGGCGGGTCGCGGCCTTGAGCCCGTAGACGCGGCACATGAAGTCGAGATTCTCGGTGACGGTCAGGTCGTCCCACAGCGAGAAGCGCTGGGTCATGTAGCCGAGCTTGCGGCGCACGGTCTCGGCCTCGCGCGGCACTTCGAATCCGAGCACCTTGACCGTGCCTTTCGTCGGCACGAGCAGGCCGCAGAGCATGCGGATGGTGGTGGACTTTCCGGAACCGTTGGGACCGAGGAAGCCGTAGATCTGGGCGCGCGGCACGTCGAGGTCGATGCCATCCACGGCGGTGACGGCGCCGAAGCGGCGCGTCAGGCCGCGCGCGGAGATCGCGACGGTCACGGCCCGGTCCGCGTATCCAGCATCGTCACTTCGACCGGCATGCCGGTCGGAAGGTCCGCAGCCTTGGGTTCCGTCAGCACGACCTCCGCGAGGAACGACAGCCGGTTGCGGTCGCGTTCATTCAGCGCGTAATAAGGCGTGAACGCCGCTTCCGACGACACATAGCGGACCTCAGCGCGCCAGTCCTGCTCCGTTCCGTCGATGCGGACAGTCGCAGGACTGCCCGCCTTCACCGACGCGCGCATCGGCTCCGGGATGAAGACGCGCGCATAAGGCTGGCCGGCCGCGAGCAACACGGCGACGGGTGCGCCGCGCGGCGGCCGTTCGCCGAGTTCATAGGGCAGCGCGTCGATGACGCCGGCGCGCGGCGCGCGCACCGTGAGGCGCGCAAGCGACAGTTCCAGTTCCGCAACCTGCGCGCGCGTGCCGGCGAGCGTCGCGGCCGCCTGCTCGACGACCTCGCTCCTCGTGCCGCGCACGAGTTCGGCAAGACGCTCCTTCGCGGCGCGCTCGTCCGCCGCTGTTCCATCGCGCAGCGCGCGCTGCCGGTCGAGCGCATTCGCCTGCAGCATGCCGGCGGCGACGAGTTTCTTGACGCGTTCGAATTCGCTGGCCTCGGCCGCGGCCTTCGACGCGGCGCCCTCGGCGAGCGCGCGCGCCTCGCGCAGCTGCTCGCGGCGCGGGCCTGCCACCAGTTCCGCCTGGCGC
>JBATEA010000384.1:0-3985 GCA_049663745.1 Steroidobacteraceae bacterium
GTCCTGAACCATGCCCTCAGGAATCTGCCCGCCGACCGAATGCGCATGCACATCTGCTGGGGCAACTACGAGGGACCGCATCATCACGACATCCCGCTCGAGCAGCTCCTGCCCATCGTGATCAAGGCCAAGCCGCAGGCGCTGCTGTTCGAATCCGCCAACCCGCGGCATGCTCATGAGTGGGCAGTATTTCGCACCCAGAAGGTGCCGGAAGACAAGATTCTCGTGCCGGGCGTTCTCAGCACCACGACGAACTACGTCGAGCATCCCGAACTCGTGGCTGAACGCATCGTGCGATTTGCCGACATCGTCGGGCGCGAGCGCGTGATCGCGGGTTCCGATTGCGGATTCGGCACATTCGCCGGTTTCGGGCCGATCGATCCGGACATCGTCTATCTGAAGCTCGCCGCCCTCGCCGAAGGCGCCCGAATCGCAAGCGGCAAGCTCTGGCGTCAGGCGATCCCTGCTCCGTAAAGGGGACGCAACCCTTTTTCGGTGGGAGCCCCCGGCAACGGGGGCATCGAGCGCATCCGCGCGCGCCGTGGCAAGCTAAAGCCAATGCCGCGGCGCCTAACCCTCAGTCTCGATGCCGTGATCGTCGCGGTCACCGCGGACGAGCCACGCATCCTGACGACGCAACCGCGCGGCAGCGACTTTCCGTCCCTGCCGTTCGGCCCACTCGACACGGACCACGACCCGACGCTCGAACTCGGCCTGCGGCGTTGGGTCACCACGCAAACCGGCCATGATCTCGGCTACGTCGAACAGCTCTACACTTTTGGCGATCGGCATCGCCGACGCGGTGCGACCGGGACACGGCTGCTGTCCATTGCGTATCTCGGCCTCGTCCGGGAGGCACAACCCGCCCCCGGCGCGGCCTGGCTGGACTGTTACGAGGTTTTGCCCTGGGAGGATCGCCGCAGCGGTGTCCCGGAACTGGTCACGAACGTGCTGCTGCCAGCTCTTGGCCGCTGGGCCGGCCGAAATGCAACACGGCGCCACCGTGTGGACGCCAATTTCGGCGACGGGCGTCCATGGGATCCGATTCGTGTACTCGAGCGCTACGAATTGCTGTACGAGGCGCAATTGGTTCCGGAGTATCAGCGTGATCGCGATGGCAGGCCCGATCCTGGAATCCAGTCCGGCTCCGAACTTGCCCACGATCACCGCCGCATTGTCGCCACGGCGCTTGGCCGCCTGCGCGGCAAGCTGAAATACCGCCCGGTGGTATTCGAACTCCTCCCCGAGACATTTACGTTGATCCGCCTGCAGCGAACCGTCGAAGCGCTGACAGGCATGCGCCTGCACAAGCAGAATTTCCGCAGGTTGATCGCCCAGGGCGAGTTGCTGGAGGCAACCGGTGCGCTGGATCGCACGCCAAGGGGGCGTCCGGCAGAATTGTTCCGTTTCCGGCGTGAAATTGTGCGCGCGCGGCTCTACTGATCTATAATATTCATTAATACTCAGTCAGAGCATAAGTGAGACCACCATGCGCGGACTCGCGGGTGTCCTGCCGGACATCGAGATCGCGGCGCTCGAGCCGCTGCTGTCGGAAATCGAGGCCCTGAAAGCCTCGCGGCGGGCGGTGATCCTCGCCCACAACTACATGACTCCCGACATCTACCACGGTGTCGCCGACCTGCACGGCGACTCTCTCGCCCTCGCCCGCATGGCGGCGGAGACGCAGGCTGACGTGATCGTGATGGCGGGCGTCCACTTCATGGCGGAGAACGCGAAGCTGCTGAATCCGGCGAAGACCGTCCTGATCCCGGACCTCCGTGCCGGCTGTTCGCTGGCCGAATCGATCACCGGCGCCGACGTGCGGCTCCTGCGGCAGCGTTACCCGGGCGTGCCGGTCGTCACCTATGTCAACACCTCGGCCGAAGTGAAGGCCGAATCCGACATCTGCTGCACATCGTCCAATGCGGTCGCCGTCGTCGAATCGCTGGGCAGCGCGCGCGTGATCTTTCTTCCGGACCAGTATCTCGGCCGCTGGGTGGCGTCGCAAACCGGCGTCGAAATGATTCTTTGGGAAGGCAGTTGCATCGTGCATGAGCGCTTCACCGGCGACGAACTTCGCGCCTATCGCGCCGACCATCCCGGCATACGGATCATTGCGCATCCCGAGTGCCCGCCGGATGTACTCGCGGAAGCCGACTTCGTCGGCTCGACCACCGGGATGATCTCCTGGGTCGAGCGCAATCGACCGCGCCGGGTCGTCATGGTCACGGAATGCTCGATGTCCGACAACGTTGCGGCGGAATTGCCCGACGTCGAGTTCGTGCGGCCCTGCAACCTCTGTCCGCACATGAAGCGCATCACCCTCGCCGGCATCGCCGAATCCCTGCGCCACCTGCGGCATGAAGTCAAGATCCATCCGGCGGTCGCGGAACGCGCACGGCTCGCCGTGACACGGATGCTCGCGATCCGGCCATGATCGTCCACGACTTCATCACCGCGCCCGCCGTCATCGTCGGCGGCGGCATCGCCGGTCTTGCGACTGCGCTCGCGCTCGATGTCTGTGTCGTCGTTGCCAACGAATCGATTGGCGGCGGATCCTCCGCCCGCGCGCAGGGCGGTGTGGCTGCGGCACTGGCCTCTGACGACTCGCCGAAGCAGCATGCGGCGGACACCCTCGCGGTCGCCGCCGGGCTCGCGGTCCCCGAGATCGCGGCTCTGGTCACCGAATCGGCATCCGGTCGCATCGACTGGCTGGCCGCGTCCGGCGTCGCCTTCGACCGGACACCGTCTGGCGCGCTCGCTCTCGGCCGCGAAGCAGGGCACAGCCGCCATCGCGTGGTCCATGCGGGCGGCGACCGTACCGGGGCGGCGGTCATGCAGAGCCTTCGCGCAGCGGTCCTTGCGCGTCCCGACATTCGCGTCCTGGAACCGTTCGAACTCATCGACCTCGTGACCGCGGGCGATCGTGCAGCCGGGGTGCTGCTGGCCGGCCCCGGCGGACTGCGGCTTGCCGTGCTCGCGCCGCATGTCGTGCTGGCGACCGGCGGCATCGGCGCCTGCTTCGATCGCACGACGAATCCGGCCACGTCGGGTGGCGCGGGACTCGCTGCCGCGGCACGGCGCGGCGTGCTGCTGGCGGACCTGGAATTCGTGCAATTTCATCCGACGGCACTCGCGGTTGACGCGGATCCTGTTCCCCTGCTGACCGAAGCGCTGCGCGGCGCGGGTGCGCGGCTCCTGGACGACAGCGGCGAGCGGTTCATGATGTCGATTCACCCGGACGCCGAGCTGGCGCCACGCGATGTCGTCGCCCGCGGCGTTCACGCCTTGCGCGCAGCCGGAAGGCAGGTGTTCCTGGACGCAACCGTCGTGGCCGGGCTGGAAACGCGTTTCCCGGGCACCTGCCGGATCGCGCGAACTGCCGGATTGGATCCGCGGATCCAGCCTCTGCCCGTCGTGACCGCGGCGCATTTCCACATGGGCGGCATCGCGACCGATGCACAGGGCGCGAGTTCGCTGGCCGGCCTATGGGCCTGCGGTGAGGTAGCCTCGACCGGCTTGCACGGCGCAAACCGCCTCGCCAGCAATTCGCTGCTCGAAGGGCTGGTGTTCGCCCAGCGGATTGCCCGGGATATCCGGCGCGCGCAATTCGCGCCCCCGCAGGGCCAGCTCGAAGTGGCACGGCGGGCGGCGGAACAGCGCGCAGACCATCGAATCCAGGCGCTGCGGGAGCTTGTCGGACTCAGCCTCGGGCCATTGCGCACGGGGCCCGCAATGGTCGCGGCCTTGCATCGCCTCGAAACCTGGAAGCCCGAGGCATGCGCCGAGGATGACCGAGTCGTGGTCGCACGCCTTTTGCTGTCGGCGGCGCTCGAGCGCCGCGAGTCGCGAGGTGCGCATCAGCGCGCAGATCATCCTGAAGCGGCCGCCGGCCCGGCGTCGCGCAATTTCCAGAGGCCGCAACCAGCACCGGTCGAGAAGCTCGAACTCATCCGGAGCCGCGTCGCTTGAGACCGCCCCTCGA
>JBATEA010000385.1:0-6911 GCA_049663745.1 Steroidobacteraceae bacterium
GAGACCTGGACCTCATCCATCACGACGGCTCGGTCACGCGCCTCTACCACAATACGGCGGGCGTATTCGACGGCGGGGCGATCGTCAACGAGGACACGACGCAGGCGACACTGGGCCTCGGGTTGAATGCCTGCGACGTCAATGGCGATGGCTTCGAAGACGTGCTGGTCGCGAAGAATGTCGTGGCCACCGACAAGGGCGTGCCAAAGCTCCTGGTCAACGTCAATGGCACGCTGATGGCATCCGCTGTCCAGGACGAGGTGACGGCCGACACCGGCGACCTGATAGCGCACAACGACCTGGTCGCCTGCGGCGACGTGGACAACAATGGCGTGATCGATTTCGTGTCGCGCTGGGGCCAGACCCACCGCCTGCTGAAGGCCGCCTCCAACCTGTCGGCGCACATCAAGGTGCGCGTGCTCGGCTCGGGCGGCGAGCGCAATCAACAGGGCCGCATCGTCCGGCTCGTGCCGCAATCGCAGCCGAACCGCATCATCACGCGCGTGATCGAATCCGGCTCGGGACTGCAGGCGCAGAACCAGTACGACCTGCTGGTCGGCGCGCCGTGGCTCGGCACCTACGACATCACGGTGCGGTTTCGCAACGGCACCGTGACCGGGACCGCGGCGCCCGGCGGTGCGGTGACGATCTACGAGGACGGCCGGGTCGTCACGGGCCTGGAGTAGCTTAAAGCGCTCCTTCAGCCGAGCGCCGCGTCGAGATCCGCGATCAGGTCGCCGACGTCCTCGATTCCGACCGACAGGCGCACGAGCGAATCCGTGATGCCGAGCTTTGCCCGCGCCTCGGGCGGCACCGACGCGTGCGTCATGATCGCCGGATGATCCACGAGGCTCTCGACGCCACCGAGACTCTCCGCCAGCGTGAATAGCTCGAGGCGCTCCAGGAAGCGCCGCGCCGCCGGCAACCCGCCGCCCTTCAGGAAGAACGTCACGATGCCGCTGTGCCCGTTCTTCATCTGGCGCAGCGCCAGCGCATGTTGCGGATGCGAAGGCAGTCCCGGATAGAGAACCCGCTCGACGCGCTTGTCGCGCTCGAGCCAGGCGGCGATCGCGAGCGCACTCTCGCTTGCCTGGCGCATGCGCAGCGGCAGCGTCTTCAGTCCGCGCAACGCAAGGAAGCTGTCGAACGGTCCGCCGACCGCGCCGACCGCGTTCTGCAGGAAAGCGATGCGCTCGGCGAGTGCCGCGTCCGCGACCACGGCGACGCCGCCGACCATGTCCGAGTGTCCATTCAGGTACTTGGTTGCCGAGTGCATGACGATGTCGGCGCCCAGTTCCAGCGGCCGCTGGATCCAGGGCGTGGCGAAAGTGTTGTCCACGACCGTCAGGATGCCGCGCTTTCGCCCGATCTCTGCGATCGCCGCGATGTCCACCAGGCGCAGCATTGGATTGGTCGGCGACTCGATCCAGATCATGCGCGTCCCGGGCCTGATCGCCGCAATCGCGGCCTGCGGGTCGGTCATGTCCGCAAACGTGAAATCGAGCGCGGCCGAGCGGCGACGCACGCGCTCGAACAGGCGGAACGTGCCGCCGTAGAGATCGTCCATTGCCAGCACATGGCTGCCGCTCTCGAGCAGGTCCATCAGCGTCGATGTCGTCGCCATGCCTGATGCAAACGCGAAGCCCTGGCTCCCGCCCTCGAGATCGGCGATGCAACGTTCCCAGGCCATGCGTGTCGGGTTCTGAGTGCGCGAGTATTCGTAGCCCTTGTGCACGCCGGGGCTTTGCTGGGCGTACGTGGACACGGCGTAGATCGGCGGCATCACGGCGCCGGTCGTCGGATCAGGCGACTGCCCTGCGTGGATGGCGCGGGTCGCAAAGCCCTGTTTCTTCTTCCGATCGGTCATGGACTGCCTCAGTGGGTGACGGCCGCGCCCATCTGGCGGCGCAGGTAATTGAGCACGTCGGCGCGCGTGATCAGGCCGAAGAACTGGCCGCTGTCCATGACCGCCGCATAAGGCTGCACATCCAGCATCGCAACCAGGTTTCGCAGCGACAGGCTGGGTTCCACGACCAGGAAACTCGTGTGCATGGCCTTGCGCACGGGATCGTTGAAGCGCTCGGGATCGCCGAATGCGTGCCGCATGATGTCGTCCTCATCGATGAAGCCGACCAGCCGGTCGGCCTCCATGACCGGAAGCTGGCTGAAGCCCGCGTTGCGCAGGCGGTTGTGCGCCGTCGTCAGCACGTCGTCCGGACCGACCGTGATGGTCGCGCGCTCGCCGTGCAGCCTGCCGATCAGGTCGCGCAGGTCACCATACTGCTTTCTATGGAAGAATCCCTGGTCTTCCATCCAGAAATCGTTGAAGAGCTTCGACAGGTATTTGTTGCCTGTGTCGCAGGCGAATGTGACGACGCGCCGGGGCTTTTTCTGTTCGTGGCACCAGCGCAGCGCCGCCGAAACCAGCGTGCCGGTCGAGGAGCCGACCAGGAGTCCTTCCTTGCGCAGGATTTCGCGGGCCGTCGCGAAGGACTCGCCGTCCGGGATGCTGAAGGCCCTGTGACACATCGAGAAATCGCAGATGTCCGGCATGAAATCCTCGCCGATTCCCTCGACCAGCCAGGAGCCGGCCTTGCCCAGCCGCCCTTCATTGACCTGGCTCGCGAGCACCGAGCCCTCCGGGTCCGCAAGCACGATCTCGATGCCGGGCGCTTTCTCCCTGAAGCACTGGGTCAGCCCCGCAATCGTGCCGCTCGATCCGACACCCACGACCACCGCATCAACACGGCCCTGCATCTGTTCGAGGATCTCCGGTCCGGTCGTCGTCGCATGGGCCTTCGGATTGTCCGGGTTCGAGAACTGGTTGATGTAATAGGCGCCCTGCTCCCGCGCGATTCGCGCGCCAACGTCCTGGTAGTACTCAGGATGACCTTTTGTCACGTCCGAGCGTGCCAGCACGACCTCCGCGCCCATCGCGCGCAGGTTGAAGATCTTTTCCTGGCTCATCTTGTCGGGCAGCACGAGGATGACCCGGTAGCCCTTCTGCGCGGCCACCAGCGCGATACCGAGGCCGGTATTGCCGGCAGTCGCTTCGACGATCGTGCCACCCGGCTTGATGTCGCCGCGCCGTTCCGCCTCGGCGATCATCGTCATGCCGATCCGGTCCTTGATGGATCCGGCAGGATTCATCAACTCGAGCTTCAGGAACAGGTCGCATGGGCCGGTGTCGAGCCGCGTGAGCTTCAGCATCGGTGTCCTGCCGACCATGTCGAGGACATTGCCGTAGACCATCATGGTTGTCGCTCCGCACGCAGGCTACTATTGGTGCGGATTGTACCGGGAGACGTACCGTGCGTTGGCGACCGTTCCTGCTGGCTCTGCCGGTGGCCGCCGGCTGCGCCTTGACTCCGGCATCTCCGCCGCCTGCGATCGAACCGGTCGCGGCGCGGATCCGGGATGACGTCCGCGTCCAGCATGCCGTAGAGGAAGCACGGGCGCAGTTTCTCGCCGGCCAGCGCTTCGATCGGCTCGACGCGACCGTATTGCTGGCGGCGCCCGGCGGGCTCTGGCTCCGTGGCAGCGTCGGCGGAGACCGCACCTGGTACCCGGCGAGCTGCGTCAAGCTGGGTTTCGCGATCGCCGCCACCCATTGGTGCGCCGCGCACTCCAGGGGACCGGATTGCCTCGACCAGGCCGTGCGGCCGATGCTGGAGGTTTCAGACAATGTCGCGACGGGCGTGGTCGTGGACGCGATCACCGGCGTGACGAATGGCCCGGTGGAAGGCGCGGATTTCGAGGCCTGGCTGGCGCGGCGCCTCTACACCGAGGACCTGCTGAAAGACCACGGACTGCTGGGCAACCAGCGCCTGGTCAACAAGACCTACCCGACGAATACGGGCGAGATGCCGCAGGAACTCGAAAAACTGGCAGTCGAGCGCCATGGCCGCAACTCGATGACGGCCGATGGCTCGGCGCGGCTGATGCTCGCCGTCGTCAGCGGCGAATTCGGGCCGGCCGCCACGGATTACCTGCGCCTGCGGCTGCGGCGCCCGCGGATCTCGCCGGAAAGTGCCATGGGCGGCGGATTTCCGGAAGGCACGGTATACGAGAGCAAGTTTGGCTCCGCCTACGACACGCTGGCCGAGATTGCGCATGCCGAGCTGCCGGACGGTCGCAGGATCATCATCGCCGCCTATTCGAACGGGCGCGATCCCGACGGACCCGATGAGCAGGATCCCTCCGCGCTCGCCGGGTTCGCCGCACTCCTGCTCGAGCGGCTGACCACACCACAGGCAGGCCCATGACCGAGCACGGACGGAGGCTGCGCGGCGTGCTCCTGATGCTGGCCGCCGTCGGGGTCTTCGCGATCATGGATGCGATCATGAAGCAGCTGACCGCACGTTACCCGGCGCTGCAGATCGCCTGCCTGCGCGGCGCAAGTTCGCTGCCATTCGTCGCGGCGACTTACCTGGTGACCGGGCGGCTGCGGCTGCTGCGCCCGGTACGGTTCGGCCTGCACATCGCGCGCGCGGCGCTCGCCGTGGTGATGATGTGGGGTTTCCTGTGGGCGTTGTCGCACGCCAGCATGGCCGACACCTACGCAGTCTTCATGAGCGCGCCGCTGCTCGTCGTGCTGGCCGCCTCATTGCTTCTGGGCGAGAAGGTGGACCGGCACCTGTGGTTCGCGATCGTCGTCGGCTTCGCCGGCGTGTTCGTGATGCTGAAGCCATCCGTGTCAGGATTCGTGAGCCTCGCGGGACTCGCGACGCTCGGGTCCGCGCTTGCCTATGCGCTCGTCGTCGTCCTGGTCCGGATCATGTCCCGCACCGACACGACGGCATCGATGGTGTTCTGGTACCTGCTGATGCTGTCGATTGGCGCCGCGGCCCTGGCCGCACCTGACTGGGTGCCGATCGCGGCCACCGACTGGCCATGGATCGTCGCCATCGGCCTCACGGGCTGGGCCGGCCAGCACCTGATTACCGACGCCTTCCGGCTCGCACCCGCCTCGCTCGTGGCGCCCTACGAATATACGGCGCTGGTCTGGGCAGTCGGCCTCGACTGGTTCGTCTGGCAAGTGCTGCCGGGGCCGCGGATGATCGTCGGCGCAGTCATCGTGGTCGGCGCGGGCCTGTACCTGCTGAACCGCGAGCGGCAGCGGTCCCTGGCGGATCGCGCCATTCTTCCGGCCGATGGAAACGCTTGAAAAATGCCCGTGTCATGCCGGTTCAGGTGCACGACGATGCCCATCGTGCGAATGAATGCGGCGATGACAGCCGCTAGCGCGAGAGATCCTTCAGTACGCTGCGCCACTGGATCAGCGCGCCATCGAATGTCGCGAGCGGCACGCGCTCGTTCAGGCCATGCGCGAACTCGTCCTTCGGATGCATGAATATCCCGGACACGCCATAGCTCGGCACGCCGACATTCCGGAAAAACAGGCTGTCGGTCGCACCGGCGGACATCGACGGGACGATCGGCAGGCCCGGCGCGCGCAGGTCGATCGCCTTGCGCAGCGCCTTCATGACGTCGTCACGGAGCGGCGAGGCATCGCTCGGCACTGGTTTTCCCAGGGTCGTGACCTGGGCCGTCGGGTCGTCGACGACCTGCACCAGCGTTTCCTTGACGCTTTCGATCGTGACGCCGGGGAACACGCGGCAGTTCACGTTGACCTTCGCGCTCTGCGGCAGCGCATTACGCGCATGTCCGCCTTGCAACATCGTGGCGACACAGGTCGTGCCGAGCTGCCCGACGAATTCCGGCTGTGACGACAGGTACGCGATCGCTTCCGCGTCGGTCGGATCCTCCGCATAGCGGCGCATCGCTGCCCCCGCCTCCCCGGGCGTGATCGGACCTGCAGCCCGGAAATAAGCCCGCGTCAGCTCGCTGGACTGCTTCGGGAAACTGAAGGCCGCTACATTGTCGATCGCGCGCGCGAGACGATAGATCGCGTTGTCCGGGCGCGGACGGCTGCTGTGTCCGCCCGGATTCGTGAAGCCGATATCGAAGTCGACATAGGTCTTCTCCGCCGCCTGCATGCCGTAGACGATGGGCTTGCCGTCGTCGCCCAGGGTCGCCCCGCCGGCATCGCTGTTCAGCAACAGCTCGGCATTTTTCAGCTGCTCCGCCATGACCGCGGTCGTCGCCTGAGTGGTCTCCTCGTCACCGGAGAGCGCCAGCACGATGTCGCGCCGGGGCTTGAATCCTTCCGCCTTGAGCCATAAGAGCGTCGCGACCATCGTCGCAACGCCAAATTTGTTGTCCGCGGAGCCGCGGCCGAAGACGAAGCCGTCCTCGACGACTGCAGTGAACGGATCCCGCTGCCAATCGGCCTTGAATGCGGAAACGACGTCCATGTGCCCGCCGATCACGATCGGCTTTGCATCCGGGTCCTTGCCGCGATAGCGCGCGACCATGAATGCCGTTTCGCCGAACGGCGTAATCGTAATGTCCTCGGCCTTGAAGCCACCCTCGGTCAGCACGCCGGCGAGATAAGCCGCGTAGGCCGGCACCTGGCCCTCGCCTGCAACCGTCTGGAACGAAATGGATCTGGCGTGGATCTCGCGCAGTCGGGCGGAAATGTCGGCAGGAACGGAGGGCTCGGCGGCGGCAACCGCCATGGCGAGGCACAAGGCGAAGGCGCCCACGCCCGCCCGGGTCCGGATCGGATACATCGGGAGATTCCTCATCTAAGGGTCCGTGGAGTGTGCCTAGCGACCTTGCCTGCTGCAAGCAGGTCATCCAAAGCTGGGTTAGAGTATCCGCCATGCGCGAGCATGCGACCGCATGATCCTCACTGTCCTGCTGACGGCACTGGGCTTCCTGACGGTGGCGTTCACCAGCGTGCTCCTCCGGACCGCCTGGCGCCGCGGCGAGACTCGCCCGACACTGGAATCCATCGGACTGGGAGCCGTCACCAATTTCTTCGACACACTCGGCATCGGCTCATT
>JBATEA010000386.1:0-7931 GCA_049663745.1 Steroidobacteraceae bacterium
CTTGCCCGGCTGCTCCACGATCCGATGACCGAAGCCGTGCTGGCGGAAACCGCCGCGGCCGCGCGCCTGTTCGAGTCGCATGAACCGCGCCCATTGACGGGCGTCACGCTCGGATCCGCGCCCAAGACGGCGCTCGCGCGCGCCAATTCCAATCTCGGTCTCGCCCTGTCGGCCCCGGAAATCGATTACCTCGCCGATGTCTACGCGCGCCTGGGCCGCGATCCGACCGACGTCGAGGTGATGATGTTCGCGCAGGCGAACAGCGAACATTGCCGTCACAAGATCTTCAATGCGGACTGGGTCATCAACGGGGTTGCGGAAAAGCGGACGCTGTTTGCGATGATCCGCCACACGCGCGATTGCAGTCCCGGGGGCGTGTTGTCCGCCTACAGCGACAATGCAGCCGTGATCGCGGGTCCGCAGGCCAGTCGCTTTTTCGCGGATGCGGGCGATCGCCGTTACCGCTGGCACGACGAGCCGGCCGATATCCTGATCAAGGTGGAGACGCACAATCACCCGACCGCGATATCGCCATTCCCGGGGGCGGCCACCGGATCGGGCGGTGAGATCCGGGACGAGGGGGCGACCGGGCTCGGAGCCAAGCCGAAAGCCGGCCTGGTGGGATTCACGGTGTCGAATCTGCGGATTCCGGGATTCGAGCAGCCGTGGGAGGCCGACCATGGCCGCTCACCGCGCATCGCATCGGCGCTCGACATCATGCTGGAAGGCCCGATCGGCGCCGCTGCCTTCAACAACGAGTTCGGGCGCCCGGGGATTCTCGGCTACTTCCGCACCTTCGAGATGCGCCTGCCGTCGGATCCCGCCGGTGTCTTCCGCGGCTATCACAAGCCAATCATGATCGCCGGCGGTCTCGGCAACGTGCGGCGCATGCATGTCCGGAAAGGAGAGGTTCCCGTCGGCGCGCGGCTGGTGCTGCTCGGCGGGCCGGCGATGCTGATCGGCCTGGGTGGCGGCGCCGCGTCGTCGCTCGGCAGCGGCGCGAGCAGCGAGCAACTCGACTTCGCATCGGTGCAACGCGGCAACCCGGAAATCCAGCGGCGCGCCCAGGAGGTCATCGACCGCTGCTGGGCGATGGGCGAGCGCAATCCCGTATTGATCATCCACGACGTCGGAGCCGGCGGGCTGTCGAACGCAGTGCCCGAGGTCATTGCGCACAGTGAGCGCGGCGGGCAAATTGATCTCCGCGCGGTGCCCAGTGACGAGCACGGCATGTCGCCGCTCGAGATCTGGTGCAACGAGGCGCAGGAGCGCTATGTGCTCGCGATCGCACCGGAACGCCTGGACGAGTTCCTGGCGTTGTGCCGTCGCGAACGTTGCCCATGTGCGGTCATCGGAAGCACGACCGGTGACGGGCAACTGCAGGTGCACGACGCGCATTTCGGGAACCGGCCGGTCGACATCCCGGTGGCGGCGCTGCTCGGGAGGCCGCCCCGCATGCGGCGTGAAGCGATTCGCCGTGCCCCGGCAGGCGACGGCTTCGACGCGCATGGCATCGATCCTGCGCAGGCGCTCGTGCGGCTGCTGCGGCTGCCAACGATTGCCGACAAGGGGTTCCTGGTGACGATCGGCGATCGCAGCGTCGGCGGACTCATCAGCCGCGATCCGCTGGTCGGCCCCTGGCAGGTGCCGGTCAGCGATGTCGCGGTCACGCTGTCGGGCCTGCGCGGGCACACGGGCGAGGCGATGGCGATCGGCGAACGCCCGCCGGTCGCGCTGCGGAGCGGCCCGGCATCGGGACGCATGGCGGTCGGCGAGGCGATCACGAACATCGCCGCGGCCGACGTGCGCGAGCTGCGGGATGTCCGGCTGTCGGCGAACTGGATGGCCGCCTGCGGGGAACCCGCCGAGGATGCGAGCCTTTATGACACGGTGCGCGCGATCGGCGAGGAGCTGTGCCCACGGCTCGGCGTCGCGATCCCGGTCGGCAAGGACTCGCTGTCGATGCGCTCGACCTGGCGGCAGGATTCCAACGATCTCACGATGATCGCGCCGTTGTCCCTCGTCATTTCCGCATTTGCGCCGGTTGCAGACGTGCGCCGCACGCTGACACCGGTGCTCGAGACGACGCAGGGTCCGACGGTGCTGTTGCTCGTGGACCTGGGCAGCGGTCGCGACCGGCTGGGAGGTTCCTGCCTGGCGCAGGTTCACGGCCGCATCGGCGAGGAGCCGCCGGATCTCGACGATGCAAGCGCGCTCGCGGCATTCTTTGCCGCGATCCGCGAACTCGCGGACGCGGGGCTCGTGCTCGCCTATCACGACCGTTCCGACGGCGGCCTCGCGATCGCGCTGCTGGAAATGGCGTTCGCGGGCCGCGCCGGCCTCGATGTCGATCTCGGTACGATCGCGACGCCCGCGGCTGCGCTCTTCAGCGAGGAACTCGGCGCCGTCCTGCAATTGCGCGAGCAGGACGCGGGCGCGGCGCTCGCGATCCTGGCACAGCATGGCCTCGGGAACGCGGCGCGACTCATTGGCGAGGTAGTGCGCGGCCGCCGCGTCGGCATCCGGGCCAATGGCGAGAAGCTGATCGATGATGACCGCGTGCGGCTGCGCGGCATCTGGTCCGAGACCAGCTGGCGCATGCAGAAGCTGCGCGACCACCCGGCTTGTGCCGACGAGGAGCAGGCGTCGCGCCTGGACGAAACGGATCCCGGCCTGTCCTGGCGGCCGGGCTTCGATCCGGATGACGACATCGCCGCGCCGTTCATCGCGACAGGCAGCCGGCCGCGGGTCGCGGTCCTGCGCGAGCAGGGAGTCAACAGCCAGGTCGAGATGGCGGCGGCTTTCGATCGCGCCGGGTTCGAAACCGTGGACCTGCACATGACCGACCTGCTGCAGGGCGGCGAACGGCTTGACGGTTACCAGGGACTCGTCGCCTGCGGCGGCTTCAGCTACGGCGACGTGCTGGGCGCGGGCGAGGGCTGGGCGAAATCGATCCTGTTCAACGAGCGGGCACGCGAGACGTTTGCCGGCTGGTTCCGCCGCGGCGACAACTTCACCCTCGGCGTGTGCAACGGATGCCAGATGCTCGCGGCGCTCTCGGAACTGATCCCGGGCGCTGGCTGCTGGCCGCGCTTCGTCCGTAACCGTTCCGAGCAGTTCGAGGGCCGGCTGTCACTGGTCGAAATCGGCGAGTCCCGCTCGCTGTTCTTCGCCGGCATGGCGGGATCGCGCCTGCCGATCGCGGTCGCCCATGGCGAGGGCCGGGCCGAGTTCAGGACGGCTGACGATGAACGGTTGGCGGAGGCCCTGACGGTGATGCGCTTCATCGACAACAACGGCGCGGTTGCAACGCGCTATCCGGCCAACCCGAATGGCTCTCCGCGAGGCATCGCCGGGCTCGTCTCGGAAGACGGGCGCGTCGCGATCATGATGCCGCACCCGGAGCGGGTGTTCCGCAGCGCACAGAATTCCTGGCGCCCCGCTACGGCCGGCGAGGACAGCGGCTGGATGCGGATATTCCGCAATGCGCGGGTCTGGCTGGCCTGATCAAACCGCGTCCGGGCCGCGGCTGGGCAGTGGTGTGACCTTCGACGAGGCGTCCTCCGCGAAGTAGCGCCTCACCATCATCGCCTGCTGCAGGCGGCCGCGGCGGACGTAAGCCTGGTAAAGAAGATCCTTGATGACCTCGAGCAGCACGCCCGCCTGGAAATTGTCGACCATCGGCAGGCCAGGCCGCCCCGGTCCGTCGGCCTCGAACAGGACCTTCTTGACGATTGCGAAGGAGTCGTCGTCGAGCTCGGCCAGGCGGCGGATGTTTGCGAGCTCGTCAAACAGCTGCAGTTTGCCGTCCTCACCGAGATCGGCGAACACGCACTGGGCGACGCGCCGGCACATCGAAGCGAATGCGTTGTAGCAGGCGGCCGAGAAGCAGGCGAGTGCTTCCTTGAACAGCAGTTCCGCTTCCTCAGGCAGGTGGGTGAAGCTGAATTTCTCGCGCGCCCGTTCCAGCTCGATGAAATTCGGCGCGAGCTCGACTCGGCTGCCTGCGTAGAGCTTGACCGCGAAGCGCAGGAAAATCGGGGCGTTGCAGGCCTCGCAGCGATAGACGAGACCGACCTGGCTCGGCTTGTGCAGTTGCAGCGCATTGAAGTCCGGCACCGACACGGGCGTGATGTGGGCGAGCACCTGGCAATGCGGGCAGTTCAGCGCCAGACCGCTTTCCTGGTCATGGTGCAGGCGACCCGCAGAGTCGATGAACACCGCCATGCTTGCCCCCACCGGCAGTCCGGATGATTCCAGTCTAGCCGAAACGAGGCGCCAGGGTCATGCGTGCAGCGGCCTGTACCGCAGGCGGTGCGGCTGGTCGGCCTGCTCCCCCTTGCGCTTGCGCAGGTCGGCCACGTAGTCCTGGTAATTGCCCTCGAACCAGGTGACTTCGCTGTCGCCTTCGAAGGCGAGGATGTGCGTGGCGACGCGGTCGAGGAACCAGCGGTCGTGCGAGATCACGACGGCGCAGCCCGGGAAGTTCAACAGCGCCTCCTCGAGCGCGCGCAGCGTCTCGACGTCGAGGTCATTGGTCGGTTCGTCGAGCAGCAGCACATTGGCGCCGCTCTTCAGGAGCTTCGCGAGGTGCACGCGATTGCGCTCGCCGCCGGAGAGTTCGCCGATCTGCTGCTGCTGCTGATTGCCGCGGAAGTTGAAGCGGCCGACGTAGCCGCGCGACGAGGTCTCGTAATTGCCGACCTTGATCATGTCGAGACCGCCCGAGATTTCCTGCCAGACAGTCTTTCCGTCGTCGAGGATGTCGCGCGTCTGGTCGACATGCGCGAGCTTCACGGTCGGTCCGATGCGGATGCCGCCCGCATCCGGCCGCTCGGCGCCGGTCAGCATCCGGAACAGCGTGGTCTTGCCGGCGCCATTCGGCCCGATGATGCCGACGATGCCGCCGGGAGGCAGCCGGAATGACAGGCCGTCGAACAGCAGCCGGTCGCCATAGGCCTTGCGGAGCTTCTCTACCTCGATCACCAGGTCGCCGAGCCGCGGGCCGGGCGGGATGTAGATCTCGTTGGTCTCGTTGCGCGCCTGGAATTCGACCGAGGACAACTCCTCGAACTGGCGCAGGCGAGCCTTGCTCTTGGCCTGGCGCGCCTTCGGGTTCGCGCGCACCCACTCGAGCTCGTGGGCAAGCGTCCGGCGCAATCCTTCCTGCTGCTTTTCCTCCTGCGCGAGCCGCTGCTCCTTCTGCCCGAGCCACGAGGAGTAATTGCCCTGCCAGGGAATGCCGAAGCCGCGATCGAGCTCGAGTATCCAGCCCGCGACGTTGTCGAGGAAGTAGCGGTCATGCGTCACGCAGATGACCGTGCCCGGATACTGCTCGAGGAATTTCTCGAGCCACGCGACCGATTCTGCGTCCAGGTGATTGGTCGGTTCGTCGAGCAGCAACATGTCGGGCTTCGAAAGCAGGAGCCGGCACAACGCGACGCGACGCCGCTCGCCGCCGGAGAGCTGGCCGATCTTCGCATCCCAGGGCGGGAGCCTCAGCGCGTCGGCAGCGACGTCGAGCTGCCGCTCGAGGTTGTGGCCGTCAATGCTCGCGAGAAACGCCTCGAGCTCGCCTTGTTCCTTCGCGAGGCGGTCGAAATCGGCGTCGGGCTCGCTGTAGGCGGTGTAGACCTGCTCGATGCGGGCGAGCGCGTCCTTGACCGGTTGCATCGCCTGTTCGACGATCGTGCGCACGTCGCTGGCCGCATCGAGTTGCGGTTCCTGCGGCAGCAGGCCGATCTTGATGCCGGGTTGCGGGCGGGCTTCGCCTTCGATGTCCTGGTCGATGCCCGCCATGATCCTGAGCAACGTGGACTTGCCTGAGCCGTTGAGGCCGAGCACGCCGATCTTCGCGCCCGGAAAGAATGACAGCGAGATATCGCGCAGGATGCGCCGCTTCGGCGGCACGACCTTGCCGACTCGAATCATCGTGTAGATGTACTGGGCCATGGCTGGATATTCGTCCGCGCTCGACCGGGGGCGGCGGATTATCTGCGAATGGTGGCGGCGCCGCCAGCCGGGGGGCGCGCGGGCCCTGTGCTAGGCTTCCGGCAGTGGCGAACAGCGGCGCAACCGGTACCTGCATCGTCGTCGGCGAGCGCGCTGCGCGCTATGCCTTCGGCGACGGCCATCCGTTCGGATCCGACCGGCTCGACGCATTCATGCGCGAACTGGTGGCGGAGGGCCTCGACCGCCGCGTCCAGACGCTCGGGCCGCGTGCGGCGACACGCAGCGAACTCGAGCTATTTCACCTGCCGGCATTTCTCGACCTGGTCCAGGCGCGCTCGCTGACCGGCGAGGGCTACCTGGATGCCGGCGACACGCCGGCTTTCAAGGGCGTATACGAGGCCGCCGGCGACGTCGTAGGCAGCACGCTGGTCGCGACCGAGGCGCTGATGAACGCCCAGGCCCGGCGCGCATTCGTGCCGATCGCCGGCCTGCACCATGCATCGCGCGGCCACGCCGCCGGATTCTGCGTGTTCAACGATTGCGGCGTCGTCGCCGAGCACCTGAAGAAAGCGCATGGACTCGAGCGCATCGCCTATGTCGACATCGACGCGCACCACGGCGACGGCGTTTATTACGGATTCGAGGACGACCCGGCGCTCATCTTCGCCGACCTGCACGAGGACGGGCGCTTCCTGTATCCGGGATCCGGCGCGAGCGAGGAAACCGGCACCGGGGCGGCCCGCGGCACGAAACTGAACCTGCCGTTGCCGCCGGGCGCCGGCGACGCGCAGTTCCTGGAAGCCTGGGCCCTGGTCGAGGCGCACCTGGAGCGCCACCGCCCGCAATTCCTGATCTTCCAGTGCGGCGCCGACAGCCTCGAGGGCGATCCGATCACGCACCTCCGCCTGACCGAGGAAGCGCACGCACATGCCGCGACGCGTCTCTGCCAGATCGCCGACCGCTTCGCTTCCGGCCGGATACTTGGCGTGGGCGGCGGCGGCTACAACCGGCGCAATCTCGCGCGCGCGTGGACCCGGGTGGTGCGGGCGTTCGTCGAAGCGGCGTAGCGGGGTGGCTTTCGGTTAGACTTCGCGGCTGCCATGTTCCGCCACGACCTGGATATCCGCTCATTCGACCCCGAACTCGGCGCCGCCATCGGTGCCGAACGGCTGCGCCAGGAACAGCACCTCGAGTTGATCGCCTCGGAGAATTACGCGAGTCCGCGCGTGCTTGAGGCGCAGGGCACGGTCCTCACCAACAAGTACGCGGAAGGTTACCCCGGCAAGCGCTATTACGGCGGTTGCGAAAACGTCGACATCGTGGAACAGCTTGCGATCGATCGCGCAAAGAAGCTGTTCGGCGCCGCCTATGCCAATGTCCAGCCGCATTCCGGCTCGCAGGCGAATGCGGCGGTTTATCTGGCGCTGATGAAGCCCGGCGAGACGCTGCTGGGCATGAGTCTCGATCAAGGCGGGCACCTGACGCACGGCGCCAGGGTCAATTTCTCGGGAAAGTTGTTTCATGCGGTGCAATACGGACTCGATCCGGCGACCGGCGAGATCGACTATGAGGCGGTTGCGCGCCTGGCGCTCGAGCACCGTCCGAAGATGATCATCGCCGGGTTCTCGGCCTACTCGCGCGTCGTCGACTGGCAGCGCTTCCGCGAAATCGCCGACTCGGTCGGGGCCTGGTTCGTCGTCGACATGGCGCATGTCGCGGGTCTCGTGGCCGCCGGCGTCTACCCGAATCCGGTGCCGGTCGCCGACGTGGTCATGACCACCACGCACAAGACGCTGCGCGGGCCGCGCGGCGGCCTGATCCTCGCGCGCGAGCATCCCGGGCTGCACAAGAAACTCAATGCGATGATCTTCCCGGGCATGCAGGGTGGCCCGCTGATGCACGTCATAGCCGCCAAGGCTGTGGCGCTGCTCGAGGCGCTGTCGCCCGATTTCGTCGCGTATCAGCGGCAAGTCGTGGCC
>JBATEA010000387.1:0-3265 GCA_049663745.1 Steroidobacteraceae bacterium
GCGCAAGGCCGCCAGCAACTCGTCCCGGCCCGCGGGACGCTGCAAGCGGCCGCCATTGATGGCGAGTCCGCGGCCGTCGAGCCGGACTTCGAGGCAGTCGCCGAAGCCGATGAACGAATAGCGCGCAAGCCGTACGCCGCCCTCGACGCTTTCCAGCAGAAAGCGCGGATGAAACGGCCGCAGCTTCAGGTAAGCCGAAACCGGCGTGTCGAGGTCCGCTGCGATGTCGAACGGCAATCTCATGGGCATACAAAAAACCCGCCACCGGCATGTACGGAGGCGGGCTCTGGTTCCGATTTGATAGCAAAAAAAACTACGCGACCAGCGCCCACTCCCTGGAGCGGCGCCACCACCCGCCAAGACCGGCGGCCATCAGGCTTGCGTCAGTCACGGGGCCAGTATCGACTCGCGGCCGTGGGTGGGTCAAGCGTGGCGCAGGTCACGCCGGGGGCAGGTCGAGAGGCAGTTTCAGGTACCGGCGGCCGTTGGCTTCCGGCTCCGGCAGGTGGCCGGCGCGGATATTGACCTGCACGGCCGGGTACAGGAGCTTCGGCACGGCGAGCCCCGCATCGCGCTTCGTGCGCATTGCGACGAATTCCGCCTCCGTCACGCCGTCCCGCAAGTGGATGTTCCCGGCGCGCTCGGCGGCAATGGTCGTCTCGCAGAGCGGCTTGCGCCCGCCGGGCGAATAGTCGTGACAGACGAAGACACGGGTCTCCGGCGGCAACGCGTAGAGCCGGCGTATGGAGGCGAACAGCAGCGCCGCATCGCCACCCGGAAAGTCACAACGCGCCGTGCCGCCGTCCGGCATGAAGATCGAGTCGCCGACGAACACGGCATCGCCGATCAGGTAACTGAGGCTGTCGCTCGTGTGGCCCGGCGTCGCGATCGCGCGGAGCGTCAGCGAGCCGATCCGGAATTCCTCGCCGTCCGCCAGCAGGCGGTCGAACTGGCGGCCGTCGACCGGAAATCCGGGCCCGAGGTTGTACACGTCGCGAAACGTGCGCTGCACCTGCCGGATTCCCTCGCCGATCGCGATCTGCCCGCCGAGCGCCGCCTTGATGTGCGGCGCCGCGCTCAGGTGATCGGCGTGGGCATGTGTCTCGAGGATCCACTCGACCTCGAGCCGCTCCTTGCGGACGAACGCGACCAGCTCGTCCGCCGCCGCCATCCGGCAGCGACCGGAATGAATGTCATAGTCGAGCACCGGATCGATGACCACGGCGGCGCGCGTGTCGCGATCGCCGACGACATAGCTCCATGTCGAGGTCGGCTCATGCAGGAACGGCTGGATTTCAGCGCGCATCAGCCGGCCTCAGCCGCGCCGCGCCTCGCCTCGATCCAGCGCTGCACTTCCGACTCCAGCACAGTGAGCGGGACACCGCCGGTTCGCAGCACGAGGTCATGGAATTCGCGGACGTCAAAGTCCTTGCCGAGCGCCGCCGCAGCGCGTTCACGCAGCTCGACGATCTTCAACATGCCGATCATGTATGCGGTCGCCTGGCCGGGATTGAGGATATAGCGCTCGGTCGCCTTGATGGCCGCGTCCTCGTTGGTCGGGCTGTTCTCGACGTGATAGCGGATGGTCTGGTCGCGCGTCCAATGCCTGGCGTGCAAGCCCGTGTCCACGACGAGGCGCACCGCCCGGTGCAGCTCGAGCGCGAGCCGCCCGAACTCCGAATACGGATCCTTGTAGAAGCCGAGTTCCTTCGCCAGGCGCTCGCTGTAGAGGCCCCAGCCCTCCGAATAGGCGGTGAAGCCGCCGCTGCGGCGAAACTGCGGCAGCGCTTTCTGCTCCGCCGCGACTGCATTCTGCATGTGATGACCGGGGATGCCCTCGTGGAAGGCCAGCGCCTCCATTTCGTACTTCGGCATCTCGCGCATTCGATACAGGTTTGCGTAGAACACGCCGGGCCGGCTGCCGTCCTGCGCCGGCCGCTGATAGAAGGCCTTGCCCGCCGATTTCTCGCGGAATGGCTCGACCGCCCGCACGACGAGCTCGGCCTTCGGCAGCGTCACGAACATCTGGGGCAGGCGCGCACGCATTGCTTCGAGGTCGCGCGTCGCGTCCGCCAGCCAGGCTGCGCGGCCCTCCGGCGTGTCCGGGTAGTAGAAGCGATCGTCAGAACGCATGAAGTCGAAGAACGCCGGCAGGTCCCCCTCGAAGCCCACCTCGCGCATGACACGGCGCATCTCGCCATGCAGGCGCGCGACTTCCCGCAGCCCGATCTCGTGGATCTCGCCGGCAGTCAACTTCGTCGTCGTGAAGTTCTCGAGCAGGAAATCGTAGTAGGCGCCGCCGTCGGGGAGCTTCCAGACGCCGTCATCCGTCGTGGCCTGCGGCTCCGCCAGCTTCGCCCAGGCAATCACGGCCTCCCAGGCCGGCTTCACCGATTCGCGCAACGCCTGCGCGGCCAGCGCCGTCAATTCTTCGCGCCGCTTGTCGTCCAGCGCGATGGCGCCGATTTTTGTCCTGAAGTCGGCGAACAATGGACTATCCGCGGGTCCGTCGTCGAATGGCCGACCCTTGATGACGTTGCCGGCATTCTCGATTACATAGGCGAACACGAACTTCGGCGGCAGCACGCCCGACCGCGCGTTTTGCCCGGCGCGCTCCAGGGTCTGCGCCATGAAGCTCCTGAGTCCATTGAGCCGCTGGATATAGGCGAGCGCGTCCGCCTCGGTGTCAATGCGGTGGGAATTGATCAGGAAAGCCGGCGCTGCAACCTGCGGGCCGTCCTTGTCGATCGCGTAGTTGTGATTGCGCCACCGATACCGCGCAATGCGACGCTCTTCACCCGACTCGAACACCCGATAGGAAAGCCTCGTTTCATCGTCGAGCGCCGCCGGGTCGATGCTCGCGTGCAGTTCGTTGAGCTGCCGCTTCGCAAGCTCGAATCGCTCCAGGTCCCCATGCTCGCTGGCATCCGGCCATTCCCCGTAGCGCAGCCGCAGGCCGAGCGAGGTAGCGAGCAGCGGATCCAGCGCCAGCCGTTCCTGGAAGGCGCGCTCGAAGAAGGCGTTCGCCGCGGCGTTCGGATCCGGAGTCTCGCTGCGGGCGCCCGCCGCGAATGCGCCGAGGCCGCCGATGACCGCCAGAAGCATCGTCACGAACCTGCGCATTTCGCCCCGCTCCCCGTCCAGCCCGGCGCCGGTCGCCAAGTTAGCACGGTTCCTGCGTGCGTATAATCGGCCTGGAGAATCCGATGAGCGATTTCCAGAAACTGGGCGCGTTCCACGTCCCGCGACAATGGCTCGCATGGAT
>JBATEA010000388.1:0-5042 GCA_049663745.1 Steroidobacteraceae bacterium
CGGCCAGCACTTTGTGCAGCAGTGCCGAGGCTTCGAGTGCCTCGAATCGTTGCGATCGCAGTGTCGCGCCGAGGCGATTGGACTCCAGCACCACGTCTCCGAGCGCGTCGCCTTTCTTCGCATACCGGCCGCGTACGGCGTAGTCGCCGCCGCGCAGCGCCTCGAGCAGGTTCGCGATCGAGCGCAGCGGCTCGACCGTCGCGCGATAGACGGCGATCGCAAAGCCGATCCACACGCCGAGCAGCACGACGACGATCAGCCGGCGCACGGAGTCGGCAATGTCGGCGCTGCGCAGCAGCACGAGCGCGAGCAGGAGCGCCGGCAGCCCGCCGCCCAGCGCGAGCACGACGATGCGGGACTGGAACGGCAGCCGCAGGCGGCCCGTGACCGGTTGGGTCTTCAGCGGTCTGCGCGGCGTCTCGGGTTCCTGCGCCACGACCGGCCTAGAGCTCGTCCGGCTTCAAGCCCAGCTTCTCGAGGCGGCGGTACATGGCGCTGCGCGACAGGCCAAGCGCCTCCGCCGCCGCGGGCACGCTGCCGCCATTGCGGCGGATCGCGGAACGGATCAATGCCCGCTCGGCATCTTCGAGGCTCATCTCCTCGAGCGAGGGCGGTCCCGGGCGGGCCGCCGACAGGCGCAGGTCCGCGACGCCGACCTGCGGTCCCGCGGTCAGCAAGAGGCTCCGCTCGATCACGCTGTTCAGCTCGCGGACATTGCCCGGCCAGCCGTACTGCAACAGCGCCGAGAGCGCCGCCGGCTCGAAGCCGCGGATGTCGCGGCTGTACTGCGCCGCCTTCTTTTCCAGCGCCGCCGTCGCGAGCTCGGCGATCTCTTCTCGCCGCTCGCGCAGCGGCGGCAGGCGGATCTCGACCGTATTGATGCGGAACAGCAGGTCCTCGCGGAAGCGGCCGTCGGCGATCATCGCGGGCAGGTTGGCGTTGGTCGCCGAGATGATGCGAACGTTGGCGCGCTGCGTGCGGGAGGAGCCGACCCGCTCGAACTCCCCGGTCTCGAGCGCCCGCAGCAGCCGCGCCTGCTGCGCGGGCGGCACATTGCCGATCTCGTCGAGGAACAAGGTGCCGCCGTCGGCCAGTTCGAAACGTCCGGCGCGGTCGACCTTCGCGTCGGTGAACGCCCCGCGCACATGGCCGAACATCTCGCTCTCGAACACCGTTTCCGGCAGCCCGCCGATGTTGACCGAGATGAAGGATTTTTCGGCGCGATCCGACCAGTCGTGTATCAGGCGCGCGAGCAGGCTCTTGCCGGTACCCGGCTCGCCCGTGATCAGGACGCTCGCGCCCGAGGGAGCTACCTGGCGCGCCAGGCGCACGACATCCTGCATCGCCGCAGACGTCGCAATGAGCTTCGCGCCGTCGCTCGCGCGCAGGATCGCATTCTCGTCCGCGAGACGCCGGCCCTGGCGCCGTGCCTGTGCCAGTGCCACCTGGTTGCGCAGCACGCTCATCAGGCGCTGGTTGTCCCAGGGCTTCTCGATGAAGTCGTTGGCGCCGCGGCGCATGGCCTGCACGGCGACGTCAACCGTCGCCCAGGCGGTCATGACGACGACCGGCAGCTCCGGGTCGCGCTTGCGCAATTGATCGACGAGGTCGAGGCCTTCCTTGCCGGAAGTCGTGTCGCGGGCGTAGTTGAGATCCACGAGTGCGACGTCCACCCGCTCGCGCGCGACGACGTCGAGGACGCCCGCCGGCGAGGTCGCCGCTGCGACCTCAAAACCCTCGCGCTTCAGCAGCAGCCGCAGCGCGGCGAGGATGTCGGCCTGGTCGTCGGCAATGAGGATGCGCGCCTGCATGAGGCGCGATCCTGCACGGCCCTCACTCGTAGCGCAATGCCGCCGCCGGATCCACCTTCAGCGCGCGCCGGGTCGGAGTCAGCGTCGCGACCACCGCCACGGTCAGCATCATCGCAAGCACCAGCCCGTAGATGACCGGATCGTAGGGGCTGCCCTCGAGCAGTATGTTGTCGAGCGCCCGGCCCATCAGCGGCAACAAGGCCATGCCGATGACGATACCGATCAGCACCTGCGTGCCGCTTGCCTGCATGATCAGCTTCAGGATGCGGCGATCGTCCGCGCCGAGCGCGCGACGCACGCCGATTTCGCGGGTCCGCTGGCCCACGTGGAATGCCAGCACGCCAAACAGGCCAGCGGCGGCCAGGACGAGCGCGACGCCCGCGAACACCGCAAACATCGTGCCGATGATGCGGAAGCCGGCGGTCCGGATAGCCATCTGCTCTTCGAGCGTACGCACCCAATAGAGCGCGAGATCCGGATCGGTCTGGGCGAGTGCGGTGCGCACTGCGCCGACCAATGCGCGTGGGTCGCCATCGCCACGCAGCGCAATGCTCATGAATCGCTCGGGCGTCTGGCTGACCGGTGTATAAACCGTCGGATCGATACCGCCATCGTCGTCGTACACGACATCCGGCACGACGCCGACGACGGTCCGCCACGGACCGTCCTGGTCGAAATCGAAACGGACGCGCGCACCGATCGGGGACCCGTCGGGCCACATCTTCTTCGCCATGGTCTCGTTGATGACAACGACCGGCAGCGAGTCGGCGGTGTCGCGGCTGTCCGCGACACGGCCTTGCCTGGCGGATATCCGGAATGTCTCGAAGTACGACGCGCTCGCCCTGACACTTTCCGCGAATGGTTTCTTGGTTGTATCGCCGTAGTCCCGGCCCTGGATCGAGATCGGGCCGTCGTCGCTGCCAGTGCCCGGCAGCGAGACGGTCACGGCCGCGGCCTTGACTCCGGGTTGCGAACGGATCCGGTCGAGCAGCTCTTCCCAGAAACGGACCTGCTCCTCGTCTTTCAGGTAGGTGCCCGCTGTCAGGCCGACGCGCGCGGTCATGATGTCATCGGTCCGGACACCGACGTCGCCGCTGGTCGCCTTCAGCACGCTCTTGGTCATCAGTGCGGAGCTGCCGAGCAGCAGGCAGGCGAGCGCCACTTCGAACACGACCAGGGTCCAGGCGATCTTGCCGATCGCAAGTCCGGTACCCGTGCGGCCGCCGTCGCGCAGCAGCGCGTCGAGCGAGGGCCGTGACGCGCGGAGTGCCGCCGGAAGCCCCGCGATCATCGTGGAAAAGAGCGCCGCGGCGACCGCGAACGCCACCACCCGGAAATTGATCTCGTACGTCCACCAGGTCGGATTGCTGTCCTGCGTGCGCTCCATCACGATGCGCATCGCGTCGAGCGCGATGGACGCGAGCAAGAGACCCAGCAACGTCGCGAGCGCGCTGATGACGAGCCCTTCCGCCAGCATGTGCGCGACCAGGCGGCCGCGGGAAGCGCCGAGCGCCGAGCGCACGGTGGTCTCGCGCACGCGATAGGCAGAGCGCGCCAGCAACAGGTTGGAGACATTGGCGCAGGCAATCATCAGCACGAACCCGACAGCCGCCAGCAGCGTCCAGATGAGGTTCGCAGAGTTGCCGATGAAGCTGGCGGCAAATGGCCTGACTTCGAAATGCCCGTTCCACAGTTGCTGCGGCACTTCCGACTTGATGCGTGCGGCAACCGGAGCGAGTTCCTGCTGCGCGACGTCGGCGCTACCGTCCGGACGCAGCCGCCCGAAGACGCTCACGCTGACCGCGTCCAGCCGGCTGATGCGCGCCGGGTCCTGCTGATTCGCAACCCAGAGTGCCGCCGATGACGGGAAGCTGAAGCCCTCCGGCATCACCCCGATGACCTCGGAGGACTGGCCATTCACGCGGACAATCCGCCCGATGACCGTTGGATCGGAATTGAATCGCTCGCTCCACAGCTGGTGGCTGAGGACGACAACCGGCGCCGCGCCCTCGATCGTGTCGCGTGGGAGGATCGTGCGACCGAGCTCGGGCGCAACGCCGGTAACGTCGAAAACATAGCCGTCGGCGAAAGCGCCGTCATAGCGCTCGGCCTGGCCGTCCCCGGTCAGGTAGGCTGTGCCGAGATAGGCCGAGCCGATCGCCTCAAACTGCGTCTGTGCGTCGCGGATCAGCAGGTAATCCTGTGGCGCCATCGAATCGTCGTAGTCGTCCGGGGCCTGCGCTTCCAGCTGCACGATGGTGTAGAGGCGATCCGAATTCGGATACGGCGCCGGCTTCAGCATCATTGTGTCCGCGACGCCGTACATGAAGATCACCGCGGCGAGGCCGAGGCCCAGCACACCGACGGCGAGCGACGTGAAGGCCGGCGCGCGGGCAAGGCCGCGCACGGCCGCGATCAGCTCATCCAGGAATCCGCGCATGATTTTCCCCTCAGGCCTTGGCCGCGCGCCGCGACGACAAGTCGATCAGCGTGTTCTCGTCCACGATCCGGCCATCAAACAGCTGCACCTTGCGATCCGCGTAGTCCGCGTAGCGCGGGTCGTGCGTGACCATGCAGATGGTCGAGCCCTCGCGATGCAGTTCGCGCAGCAGGTTCATCACCGCCTCGCCATTGCGCGAATCGAGGTTCCCGGTCGGCTCGTCGGCCAGCAGGATCGAGGGCCGGCCGGCGAGCGCGCGGGCAACCGCGACGCGCTGCTGCTGACCGCCGGAGAGCTGGGCCGGATGGTGATTCACGCGGTGCGACATGCCGACGCGCTCGAGCGCGGCAAGCGCTGCGCTGCGGCGCTCCGCCGCAGTCATGCTGCCGCGGTAGGTCAGCGGCAATTCGACGTTCTGCAGCACCGTCAGGTCGCCGATCAGGTTGAAGGCCTGGAAGATGAAGCCAATCCGCTCGTTGCGGACATGCGCGCGAGCAGCCGGCGTCAGCGCGGTGACGTCCTGGCCGCCGAGCAGGTAACGGCCCTCGGTCGGCGTGTCGAGGAGTCCGAGCAGCGCGAGCAAGGTGGACTTGCCGCAGCCCGAAGGGCCGGAAATCGACAGGAATTCTCCCTTGCCGACGTCCAGGTGGATGCCGTCGAGGGCATGCGTCTCGAGATCGTCCGTGTAGAAGACCTTGGTCACGGCCTCGAGTCGGATCATGGCTTGTTCCTGCATGTTGTCTTTGCTCCGTTAATTCAGTCGATGACCAAGCGGTCCTTGCCGGACCATT
>JBATEA010000389.1:0-1632 GCA_049663745.1 Steroidobacteraceae bacterium
TGGTTGCGAGGAAGCCGGCGTAGAGCCGCCGGAACAGCGCGCCCGGGCTGCCGCCGCCGACCGCCGCGCCGTCGAGTCTTGTCACGGCCCGGATGCCGCCGCCGGCGGAAGCGATGATGATCTCCTCCGCACCGCGCAGTTCGGTTTCCGCGACCGGCCGGCGCCCGGAGGCGATGCCCTCGCGGGCCGCGAGATCGAACAGCACATCGCGGGTCGTGCCGGGAAGGATCGCGTGGGTCTGCGGCGGTGTCAGCAGGCCGCCGGCCTTCACGATGTGCACGCTGCTGGTGCTGCCTTCGGTGAGCCAGCCATCGCGCAGCAGGATCGCCTCGGTCGTGCCTGCGTCGGCCGCCTGCCAGCGCAGCAGCACGTTGGCGAGCAACGAAGTCGCCTTGATGTCGCAATGCGCCCAGCGCGTATCGGCCGCGGTGATCGCGGACGTGCCGCGCTCGATCGCGGCGGCGGGAATGACCGGCAGCGGAGTGACGAATGCGAGAACGGTTGGCTGCGTACCCGCCTGCGGCACGTGATTGCGTTCCGGCTCGACACCGCGCGTCACCTGCACATACAGCAGGAGGTCGCCGCCGCCATTGCCGTGCACCAGCGCGCCGAACACGGACAGCCAGCCGGCGCGGTCCAGGACCTGCGGCATGCGGATTCCTGCCAGGCTGCGGTTCAGCCGCTCGAGATGGGCGTCGAAGCGGTACGCGCGGCCGCCATAGACCGGCAGCACTTCATAGATGGCATCGCCGAACAGGAAACCGCGGTCGAGCGGCGAGATCCGCGCCTCCGATTGCGACCGCAGCTTTCCATCGAGCCAGACGAGTGGCAGCGGCATGGTCAGTTGAACCAGGAGACGATCGTGTCCCAGATTCGCCGGAAGAAGCCGCCGAGCGGCACGTCGGCGACCGGATGCAGCGCAGCCTCGGCGATGACCTTGCCATCCAGCATCGCGCGCACGACGCCGACGCGATCCGTCACGGTCAGCGGCGCAAATACCTTGGGCGCCAGGTCCAGCTTGAGTTCGACGCGTTCCGCCTGGCCGCGCGCCAGCGTGACCATCAGGTCCTCCGCGATGCCGACCGCGGCGCGCCCGCCACTGGCCTTGTAGACACGCAGGCTCGCCATCTCCCGGCCCGCCGCCTGCAGGCTGCGGCTCTCATAGAAGCTGAACCCGTAATTCAGCAGCGCAAGGCTCGCGTCCTCGCGCGCCTTCATGCTGTCGGTGCCCATGACGACCGAGATCAGGCGCATGCCGTCGCGCTTCGCGGAAGAGACCAGACAGTAGCCGGCCGAGTCGGTCATGCCGGTCTTGACGCCGTCGACGCTGGGGTCGCGCGTCAGCAGGCCATTGCGGTTTGACTGCGTGATGCCGTTCCAGGTGAATGTGCGCTGCGAGTACCAGCGGTAGTAATCGGGGAAATCGCGGATCAGCGCGCGTGTCAGGATCGCCATGTCGGCCGCCGTGACGCGGTGATTGGGGCCCGGCAGCCCGGTCGAATTCTCGAAATGCGAGTGCTTCATGCCAAGCCGTTCGGCGTACTGGTTCATCAGTGCCGCGAATGTCGGCTCGGTGCCGGCGACGGCCTCGGCGAGTGCGATGGTCGCGTCGTTGCCGCTCTGCACGATCAT
>JBATEA010000390.1:0-5777 GCA_049663745.1 Steroidobacteraceae bacterium
CCGCTACATCATGCATTTTCCGGAAACACTCGAAATCCAGAGTTTTGGCTCGGGTTACGGCGGCAATGCGCTGCTCGGCAAGAAATGCCATGCGCTGCGCATCGCGAGCTGGCAGGCGCGGCGCGAAGGCTGGCTGGCCGAGCACATGATGATCGTCGGCGTCGAGAATCCTGCCGGCGAGATCCACTACATCGCTTGCGCGTTCCCGTCCGCTTGCGGCAAGACCAATCTCGCGATGCTGGTTCCGCCAGCGAGCATGCCGGGCTGGAAGGTCTGGACTGTCGGCGACGACATCGCCTGGCTTCACCCCGGACCGGACGGGAGGCTCTGGGCGATCAATCCGGAGGACGGATACTTCGGCGTGGTGCCGGGCACCAACGCAAAGACCAATCGCCAGGCCTACGAGATGATCCGTCACGACACGATTTTCACGAATGTCGGCCTGACCGCGGATAACCAGCCCTGGTGGGAAGGCCTCGATGAGGGCACGCCCGTCACGGATTGGCGAGGCCGGTCCTATGACCCGGCCAGCGGCCCGGCGGCCCATCCCAATTCGCGATTCACGGTGTCCGCGCACCAGAATCCGAGCTACTCACCGAAGGCGAATGCGCCGGAAGGCGTTCCGATATCAGCGCTGGTCTTCGGCGGTCGTCGCCGGGCGCTCGCCCCGCTGGTGTTCCAGGCGCATGACTGGCGGCACGGCGTGCTGGTCGGCGCAGCGATGGCATCGGAGACCACGGCGGCCGCAACCGGTGACGTCGGCGTCGTGCGGCGCGACCCCATGGCGATGAAGCCCTTTGCAGGCTACAACTTCGGCGACTACTGGCGGCATTGGTTGTCGATCGCAGATCGCGTGCCGCGCCTGCCGGGGATCTTCCAGGTCAACTGGTTCCGCCGCGATGCCGGCGGCAATTTTCTCTGGCCCGGTTACGGTGAAAATCTCCGCGTGCTTGCCTGGATCATCGACCGCTGCAAGGGCCTTGCCGCTGGCGACGAAACGGCGATCGGCACCGTGCCGCGCAAGGGCACGCTCAATCTCACGGGCCTCGACCTTCCGGACGCAACGGTCACCGAGCTCCTGTCGGTGGACGCCGCCCAGTGGCGCAAGGAAGCCACGGAAATCGGCAGCTACCTGGAAAGCTTCGGATCGCGCCTGCCGGAAGGACTGCGCGCCGAACTGGCGCAACTGCGCGCGCGCCTGGGCTAGGCCGCGCGTCAACTCGCTTCGGAAGGACCCGGGACCGTGTCGGTCCCCTCTTCACAGCTGAATTCGACGGTGTGATAGGACTGCGGCTCGGGCACGCGCCCGAGCCCGATGACGCCCTTGCCCTTCAGCGGTATCGCGTCGCGCCGTACGAACGCGTCGTCGCCGTCCTGGCCCTGCACGAATGAGCCGTTGGTGCTTTCATCGATCAGCATGAACCGGTTCTTGCCGGCCTCGATGCGCGCATGCAGCCGCGACACGAGATTGCCCTTGATCACGAGGTCGTTTTCCTGGCCGCGGCCCAGGGTTGCCGAAGCGCGCTCGCGGTCGTCGAGCACCAGTTCCTCGCCGAGGTAGGTGAGACGGATGCGGAACGGCCGGTGCTGCTCGGTGATCGTCGCGATCGCGGGAAGCATGCTGGTCGCATCGCCGTGCTGCCACAGCACTTCGTAGATCGTGACCTCGCCCTGCTGTCCGCGCGGCACGGCCACGTCCACCTGGCGCGTAATGGCGCGCCATTCATCCGACAGTCGGGCGAAAATCGAATCCGTGATGATGATCTGCCCCGCCTTCGCCTGGCTGGTCATGCGATTGGCGGTATGAACGGCGGCGCCGAAGACATCGCGCGTCTCGAGCACGACGGGGCCGAAGTGGCAACCGATCCGGATCGCGATGTGCTGGCCGTCCACGTCCAGCTCGGGATGCGCCTCGATCGCCACCTGCATCTGGACCGCGGCATCCATCGCCTTGTCGCAGTCCTCGAATGTCGCCAGGATCTCGTCGCCCATGGTCTTTACGACCGAACCGTCGCGCTGCTCGGTCGCGCCGCGCATGATGTCCACGCAGATCGCCACCTTGTCGCGCGCAGTCAGGTCACCGAGAACCTCGAACAGCCGCGTACTGCCGACCACGTCGGCAAAAAGAATGACGAGTTCCTTGTCCTTGCCCATGCTCGATTCGGGGGCCGCCTGCGGATAGCGCGTTGATTATAGGCGGTAAGCAACCGCGTGGCATCCCGGCGCCGGACAGGCATTTTTCCGCGACCGCGACAGTTACTGGTGCGGCCGCCGGATCCGCGCGCTGACATGCTCCCGGTGTCACCGGCAGGGAGGCCAGGGAATGGCGCTCAGCGTCGAGTCCGCAACCGCGGAAACGCTGCGGCATGTTGTCGCACAGAGTCGCGGCCGTCGTTCCCTTTACGCCGATGTCGCCAGTCGAAGCGCGGCGGCGACGCAGCTCGCCGCGAGCTGCACACGGCACCGCCTCAAGTGCCTGGTCTGGTGTATCACCGACCAGCGCCTCCATGCCGTGCTGCGTGGCACGCCCGCTTCGATCACGCTGGCGACACATGCACTGATCGGCTCGCGACTGCGGCACGGTCATTGGCTGTCCACGATCGTCAATCCAGACCTCTATCTGCTCGAAGTCGTGCGCCACGTGCTTCTCGGCCCGGTGCGCGCAGGCCTCTGCCGCCGCGCAGTTGAATGGCCGTTCTCGAGTGCACGCGAATCGCTGGGACTGCGGCCCGTGCCGCCCTGGATGGACCTCGTCGCGCTCTACGACCTGCTCGGTCCGAGTGACGGCAACGGCATTTCGCGCCTGCGCCGCTTCATGGAAGACGGATAGCCGCGGACAGCGCGGCTTCGAGAAGCGCGGCTCCGGCGCCGGGGCGACTTGCGCCTTCGCTCAACGCGCGCCGCCAGGCCCGCGCGCCGGCTCGGCCCGCGAGCAGTCCCATCATGTGGCGCGTGATGGCCCTGAGCGGCGTGCCTTCCGCGATCCGTCGCTCCGCGTAGTCACGCATCGCCGCGACGATCGCGGCGGGCTGCGGCGTCTCGAAGCCGTCGTCAAATACGGCGCGGTGCAACGCCGGCAGCAGGTAGGGATTGTGGTAAGCCTCGCGACCGAGCATCACGCCGTCCACGTGCCCAAGCTGTTCCGTCACTTGCGGCACCGTGCGCAGCCCGCCATTGACGATGACCGTCAGCAGCGGAAAGTCGCGCTTGACCCGCCAGGCGCGCTCGTAGACGAGCGGCGGCACCTCGAGGTTCTTCTTCGGGCTCAGGCCCTTCAGCACCGCCTTGCGCGCATGCACGATCACCGTCCTGCATCCTGCGGCTTCGATTTCACCGACGAACGAGCGCAGAAACCCGTAATCGTCGTGGTCGTCGATGCCGATGCGGCACTTGACGGTGACCGGCACGTCCACGGCATCGCGCATGGCGCGCACGCAATCGCCGACCAGTCGCGGCCTCGTCATCAGGCAGGCCCCGAATGTCGCATTCTGCACGCGATCGCTCGGACAGCCGACATTCAGGTTGATCTCGTCGTAACCGAAAGACACGCCGATGGCGGCGGCGTCGCCCAGCATCGACGGATCGGAACCGCCGAGTTGCAGCGCGACCGGATGCTCCTTCTCGTCGAAACCGAGCAGGTGCTCGCGATCACCGCGCAGGATGGCCTGCGCGACGATCATTTCCGTGTAGAGCCGTGTGCGCGGCGAGAACAGGCGCAGGAAGTACCGGCAGTGCCGGTCGGTCCAGTCCATCATCGGCGCGACCGAAATTGCCCATGGAGTCAATGCCTGCGGCTGACTCTCATATCGGACACGCGTGGATTCTGCGATCATGCGAACCGTGAATTCCCGGAAAGGTGGCCGGCCATGATTGCAAGGATCGTCGTCGCCAACCAGGCGGAGGCGCGATTCTACGACGCCGCGGGAATCGCGTCGCCATTGCGAGCAGTCGGTCAGCTCGAAAATCCGGACGCCCGGCTACATGACCGGGATCTCAAGTCCGATCGTCCAGGTCGCGTTTTCACGAGTGCGGCAGCGGGTTCCGGCCGGCGCGGAGCGGTCGCGCATCACGCGACGGGCGGTGAGAAGCGGCCCCGCCAGCAGGTGGCGACCGTCTTTGCGCGCCGGATTGCCGCCGAACTCAGCGCGGCAAAGCAGGGTCGGCAGTTCGATCGACTGGTCCTGATCGTGGCGCCGTCATTCCTCGGCACCCTGCGCAAAGCGCTCCCGAAATCGTTGCAGTCCGACGTCGTCGCGGAGATCGCGAAGGATCTGCAGGACCCGAGCGACGCCGAGGTGCGGGAGCACTTGCCGGGACTGGTATTTCAGACAGTGCCCTGATCGACGGGCAACGCGACGCCGCTCAGTTGATGGTCTTCGAGACCGGGCTCGAATTGCTGCTCTCGGCACCGCTGGTGTCGTAGGCGCTGGCGACGAAGTAATAGGTGGCCGGCGGCAGGTTTTCCACGACCGCGCTCGTGATGCCGCCGTTCGGGATGTCGATGACGACCGGGTAGCTGCCCGCTTCGGTGCCGTAGCGGATCCGGTAGCCGGCCAGGTTGGTCAGCGGCGTGCCGTCGGTGCGCGTGGTCGGCGGCTCCCAGGAGAGTGTCGCGCTGCCCATCGACGCCTGCTGCACGGTGATCGAGAACGCCGGCAGCGACACGGTCGCGGTACCGTCGCTGACCTTGATCGTGATGCTGGCGTAGGTGCCGGCGGTGCCGGCGCCTGGCGTTCCCGAGAGCTTTCCGGTCGACGTGCTGAACGACGCCCAGGCCGGGCGGTTGACAATGCTGAAGGTCAGCGCATCGCCGTCGGCATCGGCGGCGCTCGGTGTGAATGTATAGGCCAGGCCCTCGCGTGCCGTGGTCGGCGGCGTGCCGCTGATGGTCGGCGCGCGATTGGCCTGGTTGACGACGATCGAGAAAGGCGCGAGCGAGGCGGTCGCCTTACCGTCGCTGACGCTGATGCCGATGTCGATGTATTCACCGGCCGAGGTCGGCGTGCCGGACAGGCGGCCGGTCGAACTGCTGAATGATGCCCAGGCTGGCAAGTTGGTAATTCTGAAGCGGAGCCTGTCGCCGTCCGGGTCGGACGCGGTCGGCGTGAACGAGTAGCTCTGGCCCACCGTCACCGAACTCGGCGCGCTGCCCGAGATCGTGGGCGGATTGTTGGCGGACGTCGAATTCGATGTGCAGACAGCGGTGTCGCGCACGCGTTTCGACTTGCAGCTCGACGGCGCCGCCTCGGCGCCGGTGAGGAATACGAGGAGGGAGCTGATCAGGGCAATGGCCGCGCAAAGCCGCGGGGCAAGGCCTGACCTTCCGTACTTCTCCAAGTGGCAACCCCGCTATCTTGGGCCGTGAGGCCGACAGACCGGAAGCTTTGCGTCCCCGCCTTTCGACGGGTTTGCCAAGTTTCACTATGTAGCTGAACTATTCTCCAAACCGCTCGCCGTCACAATCCTGCCCACCCGCAAGCTTGCATTCCGTCACACTTTTGCCGGGACCCCCGGGCGTCGGGCGGCGCCGTGACCGCTATTTGCGGTGCGGGAAACCGGACATCGGGCACGGACGGCCGCAAAGGAATCCCTGGGCGTAGCTGACACCGATCTGGCGCAGGGTCTCGAGCACTTCGGGCGTCTCGACGCGCTCGGCAACCGTCTCGATACCGATCGCCCTGCCGATCTGGACGATCGCTTCGACCATGCTGCGATCGATACGGTCGTTGGCCACGTTCTGGACGAACTGGCCGTCGATCTTCAGGAAGTGCACCGGC
>JBATEA010000391.1:0-7711 GCA_049663745.1 Steroidobacteraceae bacterium
CTGCAGGGCATAAGGCTCCCAGTCCGTTGCGAGATGAAAGGTGCCGGCGGGCTTCAGCCGGTCCGCGACCAGCGCGGCGAATGGCGGCTGCAGGATACGTCGCTTGTGATGGCGCTTCTTCGGCCAGGGATCCGGAAAATACAGCAGTACTTCGTCGAGCGAGTCCGGCTCCAGCTGCCTGTCGAGGACCTCGACCGCGTCGTGCGCGATCACGCGCACGTTCGAAAGACCACCTGCTTCGATTGCGAGCAGGCAATGGCCGATGCCGGGGGGATGGACCTCGACGCCGAGGAAATCCGTGTCTGGTTGCATGCGGGCGAGCTCGACGAGCATCGCGCCGTCGCCGAAGCCGATCTCCAGCACGCGCGGCCGGTAGCGGCCGAAAGCCGAGTCCAGGTCGAGTGGCGCCGGGGTAAACGGCAGTCCCCATTTCGGCAGAAGCTCGTCAAGCGCTCGCCGCTGCGCGCGCGTTACCCGGCCGCCGCGAAGCACGTAACTCCTGACCGGCTGCCGCTTGCGATCCCCGCCCGAATCGTTGCCGGTCATGCGCGCGGCGCGATCAGGTCTGCCGTCAGCTCCGCGACATTGCGACAGCCATTCAGCGCAAGCGTCCTGTCGAATTCGTCGGCCAGGATCTCGATCGCGCGCGTCACGCCCGCCGCGCCGCCGGCGGCGAGCCCATAAACGGGAGCCCGACCCAGCAGCACGCCCTCGGCGCCGAGCGCGATCGCCTTGGCGATGTCGCTGCCGCGGCGCACGCCGCCGTCGATCAGGATGGAAGTGCGGCTGCCGACCGCACGCAGCACTTCCGGGAGCGCCTCGATGCCGCTGATCGCGCTGTCCAGCTGCCTGCCGCCGTGATTCGACAGCACGAGGCCGTCGACGCCCATCGAAACGGCACGTTCCGCGTCGTCGGAGCGCAGCACTCCTTTCAGCAGCAGCTTGCGCGGCCAGAGGTCTCGGAAGCGCTTCAAATTGTCCCAGCGGAATGACGGGTCGAACATGCCGTGGCCGACGAAATTGTTGACGTCCTGGCCCGGCGGCAGCTCGCGCTCGACATTGACGAAGCGCGGCCTGCGCGTCGCGATCGTCGCGATCCAGCGCGGGTGCATCAGTATGTCGAGCTTCGTGGCAAGCGTGAATTGCTGCTTCGGAAGAAGGCCGGTGCGCCAATCACCCTCGCGCTTGCCGGCGACGGGGAAGTCACTGGTCAGCACGAGTCCCTCGAATCCGGCATCCTGAGCGCGCCGGATCAGCGCGTCAGTGATGCGCCTTTCCGAAAAGACATATGCCTGCAGCCACAACCGGCCGGGTGCCTCGCGGGCGACATCCTCGACGAAGCTCATCGAAACCGTGGACATCGCGAATGGAACGCCCGCACGCGATGCCGCGCGTGCAAGCTCCATGTCGCCGTCGCGCCAGAGAAGCCCGTTCAATCCGGTCGGGCCGACGACGAACGGCAGGGCGGAACGCTTTCCGAGCAACTGGGTGGAAGAATCCCGCTGCGAGACGTCAACCAGCGTGCGCGGGCGGAAGCGCAGCTTCGCGAAGGCCTCGCGGTTGCCAAGCAGGGTAACCTCATCCTCTGCCCCGCTGTCCACGTAGGTGAATACGAAGCGCGGCAGCTTCCGGCGCGCGATCCTGCGCAGGTCCTCGATGTTGACTGCGTCCCGGTAATGCATTCAGGCTGCCTGGCCGGCGATCCGGCCGGTGAGCATGCAGCCACCGAGAAAAGTCCCCTCGAGGCTGCGCTTGCCATGCATGCCGCCGCCGCCGAATCCCGCCGCCTCGCCGATCGCGAAGAGGCCTTCGATCGGGCGTCCCGCACGGTCCAGCACGCGGCATTCGAGGTCGGTCTGAATCCCGCCCATGCTCTTGCGGCTGATCACGTATTCGCGGATCGCCATCAGCGGCCGCGCGCCTGGATCCAGGATCTTCTGGAACTTGCAGGTTCGCCACCGGTCGCCCGGCCAGCGACGCGCGAAGGCGATACGGCGCAGCTGCTCATCATTATGGAAGCGCGGCCCGCGCTCGATGGCTGCATCGTAGTGCGTGGCCGCGGCCTCGACCGCTGCCAGATCCACGAGATCGTCTCCATTAATCGCGTTCATGCGCTCGACCAGCTCGGGCAGTGTATCGGCAAGCGCAATGTCCTCGCTGTTGCGGGTCAGTTCCCCGTAGAGCCAGCGATTGCCGAACAGCAGGTCGCGCAGGACCGACAACCGCCGGCGGTCCCTGAATGCAGGATTGAATTCGGCACCTGACACGGCGAGTTCCTTCAGCGCGATGTTGCGGTTCAGTAGCTGCCAGCTGTAGCCGCCGGGCTGCCGGCAGACCTGTGCCACGAGCTCGTGGGTATCGTAGCCCGTCACGAGCGGCATCGGGCCGATGCGCTCTCCGCGCGCATTGAGCCAGAGCGCGGATTTTGGCGGCACGAGTGAAAGCCCGTGGCCGGGCTTGCGGGGCCGCCAGTGCCGGATGCCTGCAGCATAGTTCCACTGCCAGTCCAGGTGCGTGATCCTGGCCCCGACGGCGGCCGCAGCCACATGCATCGTTCCATCGGCGAACTTGTGCGATCCGTTCAGGATGACGGCGGGCGGGTCGCTCCAGTCGGCGTGCCAGTTCTGGCGCACGCGCTCCAGGTCGCCGTTGATGCCGCCGGTTGCAATGACGATCGACTCGGCCGCCACTTCGAACGGCCTGCCATCCGATTCGATCACGCCGATCACCCCGCCGATGCGGCCGGCGGCCGTCACGAGTGAATCGACCCGGTGGCCAAAGCGGCATTCGAGCAGTTCCCGCCGCGGGTGACCGAGCAGGCGGGCCGTCAGCGTTTCGGAAAGCACCTGTCCGGTTCCCCAGACGAAGTGGAAACGCGGCACGGAATTTCCCGGCTGGTACAGGCCGCGCTCGACCCACATCGGCATGGGCATGAACTCGACGCCGAGTTCCGTCAACCAGGCATAGATGTCCGGCAGGCAGCGTTCGACATAGGCCCGCGCCCATGCGCGCGGCCAGTGGTGCTCAGGTCCCAGTTCGCCCCAGGCCAGCCAGTCCCGGAGACCCAGTTCGGCGCTGTCGCGGATCCGATAGCGCTTCTGCAAGGGCGTGCCGGCGAACCACAGACCGCCGAAGGATTCCCTTGCGAGTCCGCCGAGGTTCTCCTCGGTGTCGCGGTCGATCAGCAGCACGCGCCTGCCGCGATCGAGGGCTTCGAGCGCGGCGGTGATGCCGGCGATCCCGGCGCCGGCGATCACGACGTCGGTGGCATGGCGGACGGGCGGCATGCCCATGAATGTACACGCGCGCGAGCGCCAGAGTATATTGCCGCTCGCGGCCGGCCCCCAGGCTCCGCAAGAGAGCGCCGCATCGGGCGAGATGTATCGTGGTCGGTCCAACGGAGGCGATATGAGGACGTTTTCAGGCGCGGTGCGTTCTGTTGCCGCATTGCTTTCGCGGTCTGCGACGCGGGTGTAGTTCAATGGTAGAACTGCAGCTTCCCAAGCTGCTAACGTGGGTTCGATTCCCATCACCCGCTCCATTTCCCAGGGCGCGCGGGGAATTGCATCCTCATTCAGTCGCCGTGCTGCGCCGCCAGTTGTAGTGGTAATAGACGACGGGAATCACCAGCAGCGTCAGCACGGTTGAGACGAACAGGCCGAAAATCAGCGACACGGCCAGCCCACCGAAGATCGGATCATCGAGGATGAAGAATCCGCCCATCATCGCGGCGATGGCGGTGAGCGCGATGGGCCTGGCGCGCACCGCGGCGGCGGAAATCGTCGCCTCCTGGAGCGGCTTGCCGGCGCGCACTTCCTGCTGGATGAAGTCCACCAGCAGGATGGAGTTGCGGACAATGATGCCTGCCAGCGCGATCATGCCAATCATGGAGGGAGCGGTGAACTGCTGACCCAGCAACGCGTGACCCGGCATGATGCCGATGATGGTCAGCGGAATCGGCGCCATGATGATCAGCGGCACGCTGTACGAGCGGAATTGCGCCACGACCAGCAAGTAGATCAACACCAGGCCGACGGCGTAAGCCGCACCCATGTCGCGAAATGTCTCGAACGTCACCTGCCACTCACCGTCCCACTTGAGACTCCACTCGTAAGGATTGGCCGGCTGCTGCGTCAGGTACTGACGGATCGGCTCGCCATCGATGGGTGTTTGTGCGAGCTTGCCGCTGATGGCACGCAGACCATATATCGGACTGTCGCTGGCGCCGGCGACGTCACCCGTGACATAGACCACGGGCAGCAGGTCCTTGTGGTAGATCGTCTGCTCGCGCGCGCTGCCGCGGATGTCCGCGATTTCGGACAGCGGCACCAGCGCGCCGCTCACTGAGCGCAGGCGCAATGCCTTCAGCGTATCCACCGACGCCTTGTCCCCGGGGGAGAACTCGACACGCACCGGAACCGGGATTTTCGCGTGCTCATCGTGAAGATACGACATGTCCTCGCCACCCAGGGCGGTCCCCACGGCCGCAGCGACCGACTGCTGCGATACGCCCAGTCGCGCGGCCCGCGCGCGATCCACCGCAATTACGAGCTTTTCCTGCGGCGACTCGCCGGTGTCGTCCACGTCGACCACGTCCGGCGCGTCCTCGAAGACCTGGCGCACGCGCCGCGCAACCTGCACCTGGCGCTCATAGTCGAGACCGTAGATCTCGGCCACCAACGGCGACAGCACCGGCGGACCGGGCGGCACCTCGACGATCTTCACATTCGCGCCGAGGCGCCCGCCGATCTGCTGCAGCGACTTGCGCACGGATGTGGCGATTTCGTGCGACTTGCGTTCGCGCAGGTGCTTGTCGAGCAGGTTCACCTGGATGTCGCCCTGGTGCGGGGCGCGCCGCAGATAATATTGGCGCACAAGGCCGTTAAAATTGATCGGAGCGGAAGCACCCGCGTAGGTCTGATAGTCGGTGACTTCCGGGACCTCCGCGATGAAATCCGACAGCGCCTGAAGCGCACGCTGGGTTTCCTCCACCGGCGTGCCCTCGGGCATGTCCACCAACACCTGGAACTCGCTCTTGTTGTCGAATGGAAGCATCTTCAGGATCACCGCGCGGAAGGCGACCAGTGCGAGCGACAGTACGATCAGGCCGAGCAGCACCTGCAGCAGCCGCCAGCGATTGCGGCGGCCCGCGTCCTGGCGCAGGAAGGGCGTCATGGTCCGGGTGAAGAAGCGCTGCAACGCGCCCGCGCCGCCATCCGCATGCGCGGGCGCCGCTGTCGCGTTCAGGAACAGCCGGCGATACAGCCAGGGTGTGAAGACAAAGGCGATTGCCAGCGAGATCAGCATGCCGGTCGACGCGTTGATCGGGATGGGGCGCATGTAGGGGCCCATCAGGCCGGTGACGAAGGCCATGGGCAGCAGCGCAGCAATGACGGTGAACGTCGCCAGGATGGTCGGACCGCCAACTTCGTCCACCGCCGCGGGAATTGCCTCGGTGAGTTTCTGGCCGCCGAGCTGCATGTGGCGGTGGATGTTCTCGACCACCACGATTGCGTCGTCCACCAGGATCCCGATGGAGAAGATCAGCGCGAACAGCGACACCCGGTTGAGCGTGAAGCCCCAGGCCCAGGATGCAAACAACGTGACAGCGAGCGTGACGATGACGGCTGCGCCGACCACGAGCGCCTCGCGCCGGCCCAGCGTGAACAGAACCAGCACGACGACCGAGGCCGTGGCGAAGATCAGTTTCTTGATCAGCGTCTGCGCCTTGTCCTGCGCGGTGAGGCCGTAATTGCGCGTAATGGTGGCCTGCACGCCGTCGGGGAAGTGGATACCGCGCATCTGCTCGAAGCGCTCGATGACCGCGGCTGCAACATCCACGGCGTTTTCACCCGGCTTCTTGGACACGGCAATGGTGACGGCCGGGTGGCGGCCGGAGCTTGCAATCCCCTTGGTTGCCGCAGCAGGACCCGCGCCGAAGCTGACGAAACGATCAGGCTGGTCCGGCTCTTCGGAGACCCTGGCGACGTCGCGCAGGAATACCGGCGCACTGTCCCTGACGCCTACCACCAGGTCGGCGACTTCCTCCGGCGTCATCAGAAAGGTGCCAGCCTGAACCAGAACTTCGCGATCGTTGTCCACACTGCGGCCGGCGTCTATGGAGGCGTTGGCGGAGGACAGCGCGCGCCGCAGATCGTCCAGCGCCAGTCCATACCCGGCCAGCCGCTGCGGGTCGAAGACGACGTGCACGACGCGGTCGGGTGCGCCGAGAGTCTCGATGTCGCGCGTACCGGGCACGCGCTGGAGTTCCGTCTCCATCGTGTGCGCAATGCGCGACAGGTCCGCCGCGGTCACTTCCGGGTCCTCGCTCCAGAGCGTCCCGGCGACAATCGGCACGTCGTCGATGCCCTTTGGCTTGATCAGGGGCTGACCGACGCCCACATTCGCGGGCAGCCAGTCCTGGTTTGAATAGAAGGCGTTGTAGAGGCGCACAATGGCGTCGGTGCGCGGCTCGCCGACTTCGAAGCGCACCGTCAGCGAAGCCATCCCCGGCGTCGAGGCCGAGTACACGTGCTCCACACCTTCGATTTCCGAGACGATCTGCTCGGCGGGCGTGGTCACCAGCGATTCCACTTCCCGCGCTGAGGCGCCGGGATAAGGGATGAAGACGTTGGCGAAGGTGACGTTGATCTGGGGCTCTTCCTCGCGCGCCGTCACCAGCACGGCAAACATGCCCAGCAGCAGGCCGGCGAAGGCCAGGAGCGGGGTGATCTCGGTGGTGAGAAAGACGCGGGCGATGCGGCCGGAGATGCCCAGCCGCGGTTTGCCAGGCCCATTCATTCGCGAACCGCGGCTGGCGCCGGGGATTGCTGCTTGTAGGCGATGCCAGCCGCGATGGGATCGGTGGCGACACGCTCGCCGGCGGCCAGCCCGGCCAGCACCGGGATGCGACCGTCGGCGGCCGTCGTGCCGACGCGCAGGTAACGCAAGCCGATGCGGCCTTTGGCATCCACGACATAGACTCCCGTCACTTCGCCCCGGCGCACGAGGGACTCGGGCGGGATCAGCACGCGGTCTTCCTCGCCGCTGACGAATGCGACCTTTACCAGCGTTCCCGGAAACACGCCGTGTTCGCCTGTCGGCAGCGTCACCAGCACGCGGAAGGTATGCGTGGACGGATCGGCACTCGGCGGGATGCGCAACTCCGCCGCGGCGACCGATTTGCCATCCGGCAGAATCACGCGCGCCTTGCGGTGCTTGCGCAGGGGGCCAATATGCTGCTGCGGGATCTCGACGACTGCTCGCAGATGCTCCAGCGACAGTCCGGTCATCAGTTGCCTGCCGGGGGCCACGGTCTCACCGAGCTGCACATGGCGCGCGACGACAATTCCGGCATACGGCGCACGGATCACCGTGTATCCGAGGCTTTCACGCGCTTCGGTGAGGCTGGCCTGAGCAGCCGCGGCGCGCGCTTTCGCGGCATCCAGGTCCGCGGCGGCCTTGTCCAACTGCGCCTTGGCCACGAGCCTCTTCTCATAGATGTCCCTGGTGCGGTCATAGGCAAGCTGCGCCTCGGCAAGACGTGCCTTGGCTTCCGCGAGAGCCGCTTGCGCACCGCCGCTTCGCGCGCGCTGCTCGGTGGTCGTGATGCGCACGATCACCGCATCCTTCTCGACGTAGTCGCCGACATCGAAAGGCAGTTCCACTACCCGGCCCGTGGTCTGCGCAGAAACCGTGGACTGGTTGATTG
>JBATEA010000392.1:0-9168 GCA_049663745.1 Steroidobacteraceae bacterium
AGCAAGCATGGTCCGGGAAGGTCTGTGCGGTAACGTACGTTGAAAGCCGATGGATTGCGGACTTTGTGACCGCCATCACATCTTTTTTTGTTGGCGTCGCCTACAGCGATTTCACTTCGCTTGAGAATACGCGTCTGTTTCCGTCAGTTATCTGGCGGAAATGCTTGGCGCCTGCCTCGACGGCAACAACCAGCAAGGCCCTCGCACCTACCGGCCGACCCGGGGCTTCGGCACCTTTAATCCATGCTTCTTCAGGAGGTCATTGACGGCCTCCCGAAGGTATTCCGCCAGGGGCACGCGCGTTTCCTTGCTCAATTGGCGCAAGGCATCGTGTTGCGGACGATCGAAATAGACGCCCGTGAATACCCGTTTTTCGTGGTCCTTCTTTTGCGGCATCGCTTTGACTCGCAGAGCACCTGCTTCGGAGTATGCACGACCTCGACCAGGCCGCGCTGCGCTGCCTCACCGCGTCGATTTCCTTGCAGGCGACCGGCGCACATTGCGCATGGGATGGAGGTCACAAGCATGATTTCTGGCACAATTCGACGAGCCTGGGCGGATTCGTCGGAATTCGACGGTTGAGGGTCGGATGAAAATCGCTGTATGACCAGAGGTCCAAAAAACGTGGGTCGCTTCATCCCAGCATTGCTCGGCACGCTCGCTTTCGCGCTTCCGGTTGCAACCCCGGCCGCACCCGCCTGGACCGAGGGCGTCCACTACGAGCGGCTGGCGCCTGAGCAGCACACGAGCGTGCCGGCCGGAAAGATCGAAGTGCTGGAAGTATTTTCGTACGGTTGCATCGCCTGCAACCGGTTCCAGCCCGTGCTGGAGAAGCTGACGCTCAGCCTGCCGCCGGACGCGCAGATGGCGTTTTTGCCCGCCTCGTTCAACGCAAGCGAAGACTGGCCGATGTTTCAGCGTTCCTACTTTGCCGCCGAGGCCCTCGGCATCGCGGAGCGCACGCATCAGGCGATGTACGATGCCATCTGGAAGACCGGTGAACTTGCGACCAGCGACCCGGCCACGCACCGACTGAAGAATCCCCAGCCGTCTCTCGAAGACGCTGCCCGCTTCTACGCGCGCTTCGCCGGCGTAAAGCCCGAAGAGTTCCTGTCCACGGCGAAGTCATTCAGCGTAGATCTGAAAATGAAGGTGGCGGACCAGCAGATAGCAGCGATGAGCGTTGAAATCACACCGTCCATCATCGTGAACGGGAAGTACCGGGTGAGGATGGAATCGATGCGGACCGCCGAAGAGGTCATCGAGCTCGTCAATTATCTCGTCGCCAGAGAGCGCGCCCGGTAACGGCGCCTGAATCCTTCTTTCAGCTGTTCAGCCCGAGTGCGAGCGAACAGGCCGCCACTTCGTCCAGCGGCTCAGCGGAGTTCCCCGCAGCGGCGCGCCATACCGGCCCAAGATTCCTTTCCAGGACAGTCTCAACGCTGGTCCGCATGCGTTCTGCGGCCGGGCGGCGGCGGCCCTCGCCATGGGCTTCATGGGCCCAATCGGAACAGACGGCAATCCGGGCCGCGGCGTCAAAGCGCCGCTGTTCGCAGCAAAGATAAGCCATCGCATCGAGAACCGAGAACAGCTTGCTGGTGTCGATACGCATCGCGAGCTCGAGCAGTTCGGCGCCGGTCGCGCGGGCCTCATCGGTCTCACCCGCGATCAGGAGCGCGCTGAAAATCATGACCAGCAATTCGAATCGTGTCTCGCGACGCCCCAGGTGGCGCAGGCTGAGTGCCAGTGGGCGTCCCAGCTGCAGTGCTGCGCCGGTATTGCCGCACGCAATATCCAGCTCGACGATGTTGACGGTCGCGGCAAGCGCCTGGCGCTCGCTGGTCGTCAGCGCCAGTTTGACGGCGCGCAGATAGGCGGCGCGAGCCTCGACGAACTGTTCGGCGCCCATCAGCAGCGCGCCTTCAGTCATTGCGCCGTAGGCGAGCAGCCGCGATGGCCAGGTGGGATCCTCGAGGCGCCGCGCGCTGTCGAATGCCGCGCGCGCCGCGGTGGCGTCGGCCTGCGAGTTGAAGGCGAGAAGCATCAGCGCGTAGTAATGCGAACGGGCAGCGTTCGTTGCCGTGTGCATTTGCGCCGCGAGTTCTGCCGCATAGCGCGCCCGGTCGGATTGCCGCGTCGAATCGTAGGTCGCGATGGCCTCCCAGAAACGGCCGACGCGTTCGCGCGCCATGGTGTCGCGGAGCGTTTCGAGCACCTGCGCATAGCGAGCGCGGCCCTCGGCGTACAGGTCGGTCTCGACGAACAGCGGCCATGTCGATCCATACAATGCGACACCGAGATCGTAGTCATTGCCGGTCGTCCAATCGATCGCGGCACGCACATTATCGAGCTCGGGTTCATATCGATGCAGCCAGATGGCTTCATCGAGCGACCAGTATTCCTGGTAAGCATGGTCGAGCAGGTCCAGCATCGCGGCCGCCATGCGCGCCCGTGCGGCCTCAAGTTCGCCTTTGGCGGTCAGCTTGCTGAGCGCGTAGTAACGGGCCGTCTCGAGCAGCGTGTAGCGCGGCGGATCGACGCTCATTGCGGTCACGAGCGAGCGGTCCACGAGCCGCCCGATCAGGTCGATCGCCTCGGTGGTATCGATGGTTTCGTCTGCGACACAGCGGGCGGCAGCCTTCAGCGAAAAACTGCCGGCAAACGTGCCCAGCCTGTCGAACACCTGCTGTTCCGGCGCCGTCAGCAGACCATAGCTCCAGTCGAAGGCGGCGTGCAGCGCACCGTGGCGCGGATCGTGGGTCTGGCCGCCGGCTTTCAGCAGGCGGAACCGGTCATCGAGGCGCTCGAGCAGCGCGGAAAGTCCCAGCGACGGAACGCGCGCGGCGGCGAGTTCGAGCGCGAGCGGAATTCCATCGAGTCTTCGGCAGATCTCAGCCACGAGCGGCGTGTTGCCGGCGTTCAGCTCGAATCGCCGGTCGGCCGCCGCCGCTCGATGCGCGAACATCGCAACGGCCGGATAGCCCGCGGCCTGCGAGTCCGGCGTGCCGGCCTCGGGGACCGGGAGAACCGACAGTCGGTAGACGATCTCGCCGGCGATTCCGAGTGGCGCCTGGCTCGTCACCAGCGCCCGTACCCCTTCCGTCTGCAGGATGAGCGTCGCCAGCGGAGCCACGAGCGCATCGCCCAGGTGTTCCGCACCGTCAAGAATCAGCAGCAGCGGCACCTTCTCCAGCGCCTTGTGCAGGGCGACGAATCCATCGACGCCGTCCGGCAATGACAGACCGAGAGCAAGGGCGATGGCCGACGGCACGTGCTGCGCGTCGTCCAGCGGCTCAAGAGATACCCACGCGACCGCGGGACTGGTTCCTTCGCTCCTGCGCGCCAGGATCTCCCGGGCAAGCCGGGTCTTTCCGACGCCGGCGGTGCCAACGATCGTCACGAGCCAGGACCGATCGAGTGCCTCCTGGAGCGCGCGCATATCGTCGTCACGGCCAACCAGCGGTCCGAGCCGCTCCGGCCAGCCGCGACGCGAGACGGACAGCCGCGGCGGCTCGTGCCCGTCTTGCACCGCTGGTGACGCTGGAGCATCCGCGCCGGAACCGGGTACGGAGACTTCCAGCTCGAGGCGGTAGCCGAACCCGGGCACCGTATGAATCGCGCCCGCGCCGAGCACACGTCTCAGGCTTGCGATCTGCGCTGGGAGGTTGTTCTCGTCAACGACGAGGCGCGGCCACACGCGCTCGAGCAGCGTGGCCTTGGTGACCAGCCGCCCATGATGTTCCACGAGAACGAGCAGCATGTCGAATGCGCGCGCGCCGAGTTCCACAGGCTTCCCCGCGGCGCGCAGCATGCGTTCCGACGGAAAGAGCTCCAGGTTTCCAACGCGTATCCGGTCCATGCGGGCAAAATTATCACCGCAAAAGCGAATATTCAGAAAAATTTCACGTTCGATTCAAGACGCGGGAGATGAGACGGGACACCCTGTGCGTGACGATTGTTCCAACACCAACCTTGGAGACCACGATGAAAGCACTCATTGCACTCCTGTCAGTCCTGCTCGTTGCGCCGGCCCTGGCGGACGCCCCGGAGCATGCGGCGGCACACCGCTACCTGATCGAACGCACGTTCCCGCCGGGGGCACTTGACGGTCTCGACGCGGCCGGCAAGACCAGGATCAACTCGACGAACGCCGAATTCGGCGTGCGCTGGGTCACGTCTTATGCCAATGCCGACAAGACCAAGACGTTCTGCATCTATGAAGGCCCGACGGAAGCCGCCGTGCGCGAAGCCGCGAGCGCCAACGGCATCCCCGTCGACAGCGTGACGGAAGTGCCCGTGACGCTGTCGCCCGAGTAGTGCGACAGGCCCCCGGGTCGCGGCGCTGCCGCGACCCCGGGGTCAACGCAACGATTTGATTACATTGACATTATTTAATCGTGAAACCCGGCGCCGATTTTTCAGAATTCTTTCATCCGGGCTTCAAGACAACACCTGCCAGCCAGGAGATCATGTCCTTGACCGTCCAGGCCAACAATTCACCAGAGGAAAATCTCATGCCGAAGTTTGTCATCGAGAGGGAAATACCGGGCGCGGGCAAGATGACGCCCGCCGACCTCAAGGCGATCTCGAAGAAGTCCTGCGGTGTGCTCAGCAGCCTCGGGCCCAGCGTGCAGTGGATCCAGAGCTACGTCACCGGCGACAAGATCTATTGCGTCTACCACGCATCAGACGAATCGCTCGTACGACGCCACGCGGAGCTTGGCGGCTTTCCGGCCAACAAGATCTCGGCGGTGACGTCGATCATCGATCCCGCGACGGCGGAATAGCCCGCGACGGGCGCGGCTTCCGCTGTCTTCGTGTTATCGCAGTGGTTCGCCCTGCCAGGCGACGGTACCGCTGCGGCCTGGCACAGCGCGACTCACGATCGGGCAGCGAGGCAGGTCGGAAATTTGCAGCCCCGCGCGCAGATCGGACAGCGTCCCCAGCTTGTAGCGCTGACGCCGCCATTCCGTGAGCAGGCGCTCGAAAGCTTTCAAGTAGGCCGCGCCTTCGATTTCCGCGTGCAGCGTATAAACATGATCCTGGCCCGGATCTGCGGCAGTCAGCGACAGCAGATGTTCGATCGGATCGCGCAATGAGAGATCCCCGCGCCCGATCAGTTCATCCAGTGTAGGCAGGGTTGTGGGAAGTTGAACCGGCCCGGCAATCCTCCCCGCGACACAGGGCAGGAACGGCCGATTGCCGCGGACGTCCGACGCGAGCATGATCCTGAATTCCTGCTGCAGCGGCGGCAACCAGGAGTTGACCTGCCAGCCCGCCGCACCGTGGATCAGCGCCCGCGAGCCGAAAATCGCCTGGTACTCTTCGACGGCGCGGCGCAGCTGTTCGCGTGTCCAGGCAAGATCCGCGCTCGCCACGCCGTCCTGCCAGCGCACATGATCGTAGGCGTGAATTCCCGTTTCGAATCCGCGCTGCGCGATCTCTCTCATCAACGTTTCGCACCGGCGCCCGATGCGCGGGCCCGGCAACAGCGTCCCGTAGAGCAGCGTCTTCAGTCCGTAGTGGCTGACAACCGAGGTTCGGCGCAACTTGCCGACGAACCCGCGCCGAAAGACCCTTCGGATGGCGCGCCCGGTGTGATCCGGCCCAAGGCTGAACAAAAAAGTGGCATTTACCCCGAGGCGCTCCAGCAGCGATGCGAGACGTGGCACTCCTTCGCGGGTTCCGCGCAGTGTGTCGACGTCGATCTTCAGGGCAATCCGCCTCACGGCTGCGGCGGGCTCAGCCCGCTTTACGGGCGATGAGCCGCAACGGCATGGCGGCGAGATCGCGCGCGAGCTGCGGGATGTCAATTGCGCCCGCGATCGTCCTGCCCGCGAGAATCTCGAGACAGCTGCCATCCCCGCAGGAGGCCAGCACCTTTCCGTGCTCGGCGAACAGGCACGGCTCGCCGGCCACCTGCGGCCGGTTCGGCATGCGCCGTGTGCGGTGAATCCACCAGGTGGCGCCGCCAACCTCGCCGAATGCCGCGGGAAACGGCGGCGCCACTGCGCGCACCAGATTGTGGATTCTCGCCGCCGGCCAGGACCAGTCGATGCGGCCATCTTCGGGCCTGCGTCGCCCGAAATATTGCCCGGCCCGGGGATCCTGCGGCCTGCGGGCCGCGGTTCCGGCGATCAAATGCGGCAGCGACCGCGCCAGGACTATTTCGGCTGCAACCGTGACCTTGCCGAACACGACGCATGCATCGTCGTCCTCGAGAATCGGGACCGCCTGCTGGTCGACGATGTCGCCGCCATCGGCGCGCTGCACCATGTAGTGCAGCGTCGCTCCCGTCCAGGCCTCACCGTGAAGAATGGCCCAGTTCACCGGGGCGCGCCCACGGTAATCGGGCAGCAGGGAACCGTGCATGTTCAGTGCACCGAGCCGCGCAAGCTGCAGTACCGGTGTCGCGATCAGCGACCGGTAGTAAAAAGAGAATATGAAATCGGGTGCGTGGCCCGAGATCAGTCGCACCCAATCATCGGAGTTCGGATTGCGCGGTGTAACGACGGGAATATCCAATGCACGCGCCAGCTCGATGACGCTGCCGTACCACTGTTCCTCGCCCGGGTCCGCCTCATGTGCGAAGACCAGCGGCACGTCCACGCCGGCCGAGCGCAGCGCCAGCAGGCACCGCATGCCGACGTCATGGTGAGCGAATACTACGGCGCGAATACTCACCCGTCTCCTCCTCGAGCACTTCCGCGACCTCATAGGCCGGCCGCTGGCGCACTTGCTGGTAGATGCGCCCCACGTATTCGCCGACGACGCCGAGTCCGAACAACAGCACGCCGATCAGGAAGAACATCAGGGCGAACAGCGTGAACAGGCCCTGGGCTTCCGGGCCGATGACCAGGCGGCGCACCAGCAGGAAGACGACGAATCCCATCGACACTGTCGCAATCAGGATCCCGGCCAGAGAGATGAATTGCAGCGGCAGGAGCGAATATCCCGTCATCAGATCGAAGTTGAGCCGTATCAGGCTGAAAAGCGAGTACTTCGACTTGCCAGCCGCCCTCTTTTCGTGGCGGACCTCGATTTCAGTCGGCCGGCGCGCGAAGGTGTAGGCAAGCGCGGGGATGAAAGTGCTGACCTCGCGGCAACGGTTGATCGCGTCCACGACATTGCGCCGGTAGCCGCGCAGCATGCAGCCCTGGTCGGTGATGTGAATCCGCGTCGTCTTCTCGCGTATGCGGTTGAGCATCCGGGAGATCGAGCGCCGCCACCATGGATCGCGGCGACCCTGGCGAACAGTGCCGACGCAGTCGAAACCCTGATCAAGCGTCGCGACGACTGCGCCGATTTCCTCCGGTGGATTCTGCAGATCCGAGTCGAGCGTAACGACATAGGAGCCACGTGCCGCGGAGAATCCGGCAAGGATTGCCGCGTGCTGACCGGCGTTGTAGCCGAGAATCAGCGCCCTGGTGTGGTGCGGGCGCGCCGCAAACTGCTCGCGCAGCAACGCGACCGATTCGTCGGCGCTGCCGTCATCGACGAAAATGACCTCGTAGCGACGGCCGAGCGCGTCGAGTGCCGGGTACAGCCGCGCGAACAGCAGCGGTAGCACCGCGCCCTCATTGAATACAGGGATGACGACCGAGAGTTCGACTCTCATGATCGCCTCGAGGCGATGCTCGTCTCCGAGATGATCGAGTTCACTGCGTCCACGACACGGTCCACGTCACTGATCTGCATTGCCGGGAAAAGCGGCAGGGTCACGGTCTCGCGGCCGATCCTTTCGGCATTGGGGAACTGGCCCTCGCGGTAGCCAAGTTCCCTGTACGTGCTGAAGAGATGGATGGCGGGATAGTGCACACCGACGGATATGCCGCGCGCCGCCATCCGCTCGATGAATTCCTGGCGCGTCACGTTGAGCGAGTCGAGCGGCAGCAACGGCGCAAACATGTGCCAGCTGTGCCCCGCGTCGCCGCGCGCCGGCAGCCGGACCGGCGGGCTCGCGCTCCAGCGCTCGAAATAGCGCGCGACCAGTTCCCGCCGCCGCAGATTGAAGGACTCGAGCCTGGGAAGCTGACCGAGCCCGATGGCGGCCGAGATATCCGACAGGTTTGCCTTCATGCCCGGGAACAGCACATCGAACTCGCCTGGCGCGGGCTTGACGACTCCATTGAAGCGATGCTGCTCGATCAACGCCGCTTCCTGAGCTGTATTCGCGACGATCGCGCCGCCCTCGCCGGTCGTGATGTTCTTGTTGGGATGAAAGCTGAAGCACACCAGGTCGCCGAAACTGCCGATTTTCCGGTCGCGCCACGCGGACCCGATGGCGTGCGCGGCATCCTCGACGACGCGGAGTCCGCGCGCCGCGGCGATGGCGTACAGGCGATCCATGTCGCAAGGCAAGCCGGCAAAATGCACCGGCAGCAATGCGCGCGTGTGCGGCCCGATCGCCGCCTCGACCTGGTCCAGAACCAGGTTGCGCGTATCGAGGCCCACGTCCACGAACACGGGCCGCGCTCCCACGCGCAGGATCACATTCGCGGTGGCACACCAGCTGATGGCCGGCGTAATGACTTCATCGCCCGGCCCGACACCGGCCAGTCGCAGCGCAATCTCGAGCGCTGCGGTCGCAGACGTCATCACGCGCACCGGCCGCCCGCCGACGTAGCTCGACAGTGCGGCCTCCAGCTCTATGACCAACGGGCCGCTTGCGAGCCAGCCCGAGCGCAGCACCGTGACAACGCGCTGTATGGTCTCCTCGTCGATGCTCGGGCGGGTGAATGGCAGGATTTCCATCGGCAATTACCGGTCAGGAGCGCGAAACGAGTATGACGCCGACGATGATCACGGCGATACCGATATTGCGTTGAACGCTCAGTGCCTCACCGAGCAGGGCCCAGGCGCCGAGTGCCGTCAGGACGTAGCCCAGCGACAGCAGCGGGTAAGCCTGGCTCACGGGCACACGCGAAAGGCCGATCACCCAGACGATCACGCTGAGGCCGTAGGCGACGAGCGCGGCCCAGAACACCGGCGTGCCGAGCAGCGTTCCCGCGGCGGCAACCAGCGAATGGCGATCGAGCGCTATCTCACCGGAAGTCGCGGTCGCCGATTTGAGGCCAAGCTGGGCCAATGCGTTGAGGACGACTCCCAGCAGCAACAACAGGAAAGCCTGCATCTTCATGAGCGCTTGATGACGACCGAGTGCCGGTC
>JBATEA010000393.1:0-3616 GCA_049663745.1 Steroidobacteraceae bacterium
GGAAACATACCGCGTTCCCAAGCGCCTCGTCGGGCGCACGACGACCCACGGCTCCGTGCCGGACCGACTCACGCCAATCTTCCGTGACCGCGAAGAGCTGACCGGCGCCGCTGATCTCAGCAGCACGGTTACGGCGGCGCTCGATGCGTCGCGACATCTCATCGTCATCTGCTCGCCAGCGGCCGCCCGCTCCCGCTGGGTCGACGAGGAAGTGCGCACCTTCAAGCGCATGGGCCGAGGCCACAACATCCTCACGCTGGTCGTCGATGGGGAGCCGAACGCGACTGCCAGGCCGGATGATGGGCGGCAGGAATGTTTCGTCGCGTCGCTGCGCTACGAACTCGAGCCGGATGGCAGCCTTTCGAGCCGGCCGGCGGAACCCATCGCGGCGGACCTGCGACCCGGCAAGGATGGCAAGACCAATGCGAAGCTGAAGCTCATCGCGGGTCTGCTCGGAATCGGTTTCGACGAACTCAAGCAACGCGAGCAGCGCCGGCAGCAAAAGCGGTTGCTGCTGGTCACCGCCGCCTCGGTCGCGGGCATGCTGCTGACGGGTGCGCTCGCCGTGACTGCCTGGATGGCGCGCCAGGACGCCATGCGCAACCGGGACCAGGCCGAGGATCTGATCGGCTTCATGCTCGGCGATTTTCGTGCGCAGCTCGAACCGCTCGGCAAGCTCGAGTTGCTCAAGAACGTCGGCGACAAGGCGATGGCCTACTTTTCATCGCTGCCAGAGCGCGACATCACCGACGAATCGCTGCTGCGCCGCGCGGAAGCGTTGCGGCAGATCGGCGATGTGCGCCTCTCGCTGGGTGAGTACGGACCGGCCCTGGCCGCTTTCCGGGAGTCGTTGGCCGTCAGCCAGTCGCTGAGCCAGCGATCGCCTGACAACCAGGAATGGCTCTTTGCCTTGGGCAATGCGTGGTTCTGGGTCGGGTACACGCACTGGCAGCAAGGCGACCTGGACGCGGCGGTCGCGCCGTTAACGGAGTATCTCAATGCGGCCGAGCGGCTGGTGCAGCTCGATGCCCAAAACCGGAAGTGGCAATTAGAACGCGCCTATGCGTACGGCAACCTCGGCAGCCTCGCTTTCGCTCGCGCCGACAGCGATGAGGCGATTCGGCACTACGAAGCCGCCAGGAATTTGGTCGAAGTTCTGCTCGCTCGAGTGCCCGCCGATCCCGAACTCCGCAGCGCCCAGATCGAGTTTTACTCCTGGCTGGCATCTATTCGCGAGAGCCGTGGTGAATTACGGGTCGCGCGCGATCTGCACGCCAGGACCTTGCAACTGACAACGGAGTTGCTGGCCTCGAAGCCGGACGACCGCCGCATTCAGAGGGAAAAAGTGCTGCGGCAAGTCTTCTACGGCCGCGTGCTGTTGGAGATGGGGCAGGTTGCGGAAGCGAAACAGCTCAGCAGCGAGGCCCTGAGCGATGCGCGCGCGCTGGCCAGCCTCGATCCGAAGAACGCGCGATGGCAATGGCAGCTGGCCAGTGTCATGGAACAGGAATCCCGGGTCTTGCATGCAAGCGGGCGCGGCACCGAAGCAGTATCAATGGCCGAGGCAGGGCTCGCGGTCATCGCGGGTCTACCGGAAACGGCCGTCGACATGGACATCGGTCATCTGACACGGCTGCGGCTCCTGAACGACAAGGCCGCCTGCCTCCTGGATGCCGGACTTTGGCGGGAATCACAGATGGCGCTGGATCAGGTCCTGGGGCAAACCTGGGCGCTGATGGACAAGAGCGCCAACGCGGTCGCTTACCAGAGCGAGCTTGCGATGAGTCGGCACCTGGCCGGCCGGATCCTGGCTTCGCGGGGAAACGCAGACCAAGCCCGGCAATTGTGGACTGCCGGGCTCGGCATGCTGGATCCGCGCCAAACCGACCCCCGCCACCGCGCGATCCGCGCGATGTTGCTGCAGGCGCTCGGGCGCAGCCCGGAAGCGCGGCAACTCACCGCGGAGCTATCGAAACAGGGCTTTGCCGAGCCGAATTTCAGTCGGCAGATGCACGACCTGGCTCCGCAGAATTAGCGATCAATTCTCGTTCTTGATCGTCGGATCGTAGTGCCCCGGCCGGCCCTGGGGATCGGTGTACTGCAGCGTGTACGAGTAGGTGTCATCGTCCGCCACCGAGTCGCTGACATTCATCACCGATTGACCCGCGTTATTGGTGCTGATCGACGGCGTGCCGAAATCACCGGTCGGCGCCGCGACGCCACCGATCGTGACGCCCGTGAACGTATAACCCTGGTTCGCGAAGGTCCACGAGACGCCATTCTGCGTGGCGCGGCTCACCGGCACTGGATCCGGATTACAGGAGGCGGCGTTGTTATTCATCGTGACTGTGCAATTTGCGTAGCCCATAAAACATCCCCGTTTGTAGTTGTGGAAAGGAATTGCGCCTGACGAGATACCGAAGTTCCAGACACGCTACCAGCGCAAGCCATCGATGCGCTTGTCCCGGTGCGCCAGGATCCACTGGGCATGCTCCGTCAGGCAGGCATGGCCCAGGGCGCGAAGGATACCGAGTTTCTCGGTGGTGCTGCGAGCCGAGCGCAATTGCTGCGCTGCAAAACCAAACAGCGATAGCATGTGGCGGTATTGCCGGCTGAGCGAGCGATCCGATTTCTCCGCGAGATAGATCTCGAAGATGGCCGTATAGGCGGTCAGTAGCGCGAGCACCTTGATCATCAGCCCGCGCAGCGCCGGCCCCAGGATCGGCTGTTGCTCGACCAGCCGCAGCGCCATGTCCACTCCCAGGATCACCGCGAGTACCAGCCCGCCGATCAGCATGGCGTGCGAAATACGCTCGGAGATTGCCAGGCGGCGTTCGAGCGCCGCGGTCCGGTGCCGATAGTAGCTCAGCTGTCCGGAGCCGCTGTCGCGACCCGGATCACCGACCCAGGCCGAAAGCGCATGCTCAAATCCGTTCGGCGTGGCGGTCGCCGGGCTGAGCGCGCAACGCAGGTTCACGGCCCGCATGGCCGCACGCATCCACTCGATCTGGGCGTCCTGCTTCTGCAGGAAGCTTTCATGCGCGAAAGCATCGTCGAATCGGGCACGCACGCCGGATAGCTCCCAATAGAAGTCGACGCGCAGGCCCTCCGCGAGCGCGCGGTAATCGACATAGCGTCGATCCCAGCTGCGGCGCCGCGCCCAGAAGGCGAGCTGCCAGCCCAGCGCGAAAACGAGCAGGACGATCAGGATGCTGATGAAACCGTAAAGATCATTCGTGGATGTCTTGAACGTCAGGAGCAGGAAGGCCATCAGCGCCCACAGGCTGAAACGCGCGGCGAGTGCGCGCGTGAAGCAGCGTCGAAAATGTACGGCCAGCCAGTCCGCCGCGCCGAACAGCCGGTCGAGATACAGCAGCGCGCCGGAAACCGGCTGAGGCGTCTCCGCGGACAACGGGTGCTGCCCTGCAATGCGCGCTCCATATTCGCTGACGTCGCGATTAAATTCCGCGGTGCGCGCGAGCAGCGTCGCCAGCGTGGGCGGGATGCCGTGCTCGATGGCGCCTAATGTCGTATCACCCGTCACAAAGCCGATAACTTGCACGCCTGCGCCGACTGCACCGGCATTACTGAGGCGCGAGCAGCGAATCTCGTACAT
>JBATEA010000394.1:0-3448 GCA_049663745.1 Steroidobacteraceae bacterium
CTGCGCGAGGATCTGGTGCACTTCGAGCATCGCAACAAGCGCCTGCGCCGTAACTGATGAAGCCGGCATCCGCAAGCCTGCGGCAGCGTGTCGAGCGGCTGCGAGCCGAGATCGAGCGCCACAACTACCTCTATCACGTGCTGGACAGTCCGGAAGTGCCGGACGCCGTGTATGACCGGCTGATGGCAGAGTTGCGCGCGCTGGAACAGCAGCATCCGGAGCTGGTAGTTGCTGAGTCGCCGACCCAGCGGATCGGCGGCGCGCCCGTGGCGGAATTCGCGGAAGTGCGGCATTACCTGCCGATGTTGTCGCTCGATAACGCATTTGCGCGCGAGGACGTCGAAGCATTCGATCGAAGGGTTCGCGAGCACCTCGCGACCGACGGACCAATCAGCTACGACTGTGAACCGAAGCTCGACGGCCTGGCAGTCAGCCTGACGTATCGTGAAGGGTTGCTGGCGCTCGGCGCGACGAGAGGTGACGGCACAACCGGCGAAGACGTTACGCACAACATCCGCACGATCGAGTCTGTGCCCCTGCGGCTCAGCGGGCGCGGATGGCCGAGGCTTCTCGAGGTGCGCGGGGAAGTCTTCATGTCAATCGCGGGATTCGAAAAGATGAATCGCCGCGCGGCAGAGAAAGGCGAGAAAGTATTCGTGAATCCGCGCAATGCCGCAGCCGGCAGCCTCCGGCAGCTGGACCCGCGGCTGACTGCGTCGCGACCGCTCGAAATCTATTTCTACGGTGCGGGCCAGGTTGAAGGAAAGGCCCTTCCCGGACAGCACAGCGAGATTCTCAAGGTGCTGAGGAGCTGGGGATTGCGCACGTCGCCGGAAGCGCGCGTCGTCAGCGGTCTCGAAGGCCTGTTCAAGTACTACGAGGACATCGGACGTCGAAGAAGCGGCATGCGCTACCAGATTGATGGTGTCGTGTACAAGGTCGATTCGATCGAGCAGCAGCGCCGGCTCGGATTTGTCGCACGAGCACCACGCTGGGCAATCGCCCATAAATTCCCAGCCGAGGAGGAGATGACGACGGTGCGCGCCATCGAGTGGCAGGTGGGGCGTACCGGTGCACTGACGCCGGTGGCGCGGCTCGAGCCGGTGTTCGTGGGCGGAGTGACGGTCAGCAACGCGACTTTGCACAATATCGACGAGCTGCGGCGCAAGGACGTGCGTATCGGCGACACGATCGTCATCCGCAGGGCAGGCGACGTGATACCGGAGGTCGTTCGCGTAATAACCGAGAGGCGGCCTCCGAAAACCACGCAGGTTCGATTGCCGCTGAAGTGCCCGGTCTGCGGTTCGGCGGTGGAGCGCGAGGAGGGCGAAGCGGTTGCGCGTTGCACCGGTACGCTGACTTGTCCGGCGCAGCTGAAGGAATCGCTGCGGCATTTCGCGTCGCGTCGCGCACTCGACATCGAAGGATTGGGCAGCAAGTTGATCGATCAACTGGTAGACGGCGGCCTGGTGCGCGATGCGGCCGACCTGTTCAAGCTCGACATGGACCAACTGGCGAACCTCGATCGCATGGGTGAGCGGTCGGCCGCCAATCTGGTCGAATCGCTCGAAAGCAGCAAGCAGACGACCCTCGCGCGGTTCCTTCATGCGCTTGGCATCCGCGATGTGGGCGAGGCGACGGCCGAGTCGCTGGCACGGCACTTCCGAACGCTTGAATCATTGCGCAACAGCACTGCGCAGGAAATCGAAGCGGTGCCCGACATCGGCCCAGTCACGGCGGGACATGTTTACGCGTTCTTTGCCGAACCTCGGAACGCGAAGGTCATCGACGCACTGATTGAGCACAAGGTGCGCTGGCCTGCCGTGCAGGGAGCATCGGTACGCAACAGCCCATTGAGCGGCAAGACAGTTGTGCTGACCGGCAAGCTGTCGAGCATGTCGCGCGACGAGGCTGGAGATGCACTCCGAGAACTTGGCGGCAAGGTAGCGGGCAGTGTCTCGAAGAACACTGATTTTGTCGTCGTCGGTGACGATGCGGGTTCGAAGCTGAAGAAAGCGACGCAGCTGGGAATCAGGATTCTCGAGGAAGATGAATTCCTCAAGCTGGTCGGTCGCAAGCGCTGATCAGTCGTCTTTCAGATCGCCGGACTTTTCGACGGAACCTGGCTCAGGGTCCACAAACAGCTGGACCATGACGCCGGCTCGCACCATCGTTGATGTGTCGGGCGTCTCGCGCTCGGTCAGCCAGCCCTCAACGTCCTCCAGGAAACTTTCTCCGCGCCGATGAAGCATCTGGCGCAGCAACGGAATAGCGGCGCTACTCAGGCGGACGGTGACGACAGAATCGTCGAACAGGCGGTTCTCGGCTGGTGCCGCAAGGTTGTGCTCGAGCGTGCAAAAGAGGTCGCGCGCCGCAGTTCCGAGTTGCTGCAGGGCGGCGGCGTCTGCACCACCCAATGTGTAACGACGGGCCAGCGCTCGCACCGCGCCGTCCTTCTGGACGCGAATCGCTCCCACACGCAATAGCTCATCCAGGATGATCTTCGGATAGATGTCACCGCTGAAGGATCGGACGAGACTGGCGAATGACGGCTCGGGGCCGTCGATCGGCAACACTCGGGGACGGCCATCCTGGTCCGGATAGTCAGGGCTTTCAAACCAGCCCGACAGCACGCGCGCTAGCCGATTGCGCTGATAGTCCTTGTCGGTGGCAAGGCCGGGTTTTTTGGCACCAGCCGATTTAACGATATTGCTGACCACATGGCGGTGTAGGCCAGTAATTGTCGAAACGCGCGAGAAACTCGGCGTTTTACCCTGCTGGCATAGGATATCTTGGGCTGCCTGGATGAATGCAACATCGGCGATTCGGGAGAAATCATAAGTCGAAAGTCCATGGCGCAGCATTATTCGTGCCAGCGGACGCAGAAGGCGGAGGCATGATTGCAATAGGAGATTCTTTGGGGTCGTCACAAGCGGTTCGTCAAATCTCTGAGAATGAAAGTGGCAACTTTAGCAGTTGTATTGCGAACACTTGCGTGTCACTCCATTCGGCGCAAGTCCCTGTACTTCACTTTATTTATGACGACTAGTTCAAATGTTTCTCCAACCAGTGGCGACTTTATGCAGAAATGTTGGGAGTCAAAATGCCAAGTGCATCAACTCACTCAAGTAGAGTGAAAAAGTCTGCAAGGATGCTAATACGGCGCGTGTTACGGATCCTGACGGCGTGCGGCATATCGAATGCTGAGTTACAGGAAATTCTTGACGAAGAAGTTGCAACGGCTCAATCAGTTGTGCATTCGTGTTTGAGCGCAGCGACTGCGCGTCAAATCATTACGTGTTCCGATGTCGTGCTGAAGTGGAGGCGTGACTCTAGGTTTCTGACATCGGAAGGCTTGCCAAATCATTTGCAGTTAGATGGCGCGTCGTTGAATTTTGGCGATCTAGTGCGGTCGGTATCGCCGAGAGAAAATCCACGTCAGTTGCTG
>JBATEA010000395.1:0-1644 GCA_049663745.1 Steroidobacteraceae bacterium
AATCCCATATCGGCGTGGTCCTCTACTTTGACGGCACGAACGGCAGGCTGCTTGCGATCCTCGATGCGTCGTCGCTGACCGCGATCCGTACCGCAGCCGTATCGGGCCTCGCGACACGACTGCTGGCCCGCGCCAACGCAAAGGTTCTCGCCATTCTCGGCAGCGGTGTCCAGGCGATGACGCACCTCGAAGCGATGCGCTGCGTGCGGCCATTTGCGGAGATCCGCGAGTGGAGCCGGCGCGAAGACAGCGCACAGGCCTTTGCTCAAAGGGCCGGGGAGCAATTCGAGTGCAGGCTGCAGGTTGCCCCGACCGCAGAGCTGGCGGTGCGCGGCGCTGACGTCGTGTGCACGACCACTGCCGCCCGCGAGCCGGTGTTGCTGGGTCAGTGGCTGGCTCCCGGGGCGCACGTGAACGCCGTCGGTGCGAGTGTGCCATCGGCGCGGGAACTGGATTCGGAAGCCGTGCGCCGGGCGCGGCTATTCGTTGATCGTCGCGAAAGCGTCCTGGCGGAGGCGGGGGATTTTCTCTTTCCGCGCAACGAAGGCGTCATCGACGATGCGCATGTCCTGGGCGAGCTCGGCGAGCTCGTGTTGGGCCGCGTCGCGGGCCGACAGCGCGCGCAGGAGATCACCGTCTTCAAGTCGCTCGGCATTGCGATCGAGGACGTCGCAAGCGCGCGCTTCATCTACGAGCGGGCCCTGAAGGAGAACGCCGGGACCTGGCTGCAGATCGGCGGGCTGCGCTGATGCGACGTTGCAGGGAATCGCACTGCGCCCCGGGACTTGCCACGCATTGACAATATTGGCTAAAATAGCCAAATGTCAAAACGGGTATCAGCCAGCGACGCCAAGAACAATTTTGGCGGACTGCTTGAGGACGTCGCCGCCCTGGGACGCGTCGAAATCGTGAAGCACGGTCGGCTCGTTGCCGTCGTGCTCTCGCCGAGTGCGCTCAGGTCGGCTATGGCGGAGGGCGCCGCGGGTGCGCAGGACCAGCGATGGGGCGAGAAGCACATGATCCCGCCGGATCGCGCGCGCGCAGCGCGGATGCTGAATGTCCCAAGCGAGTTCGATGACGAGTAAGCGCGAGACCGAGGCGCCGCTTTCTCCGGCGGACGTTCAGAGGATCCTCGCCATCTGCTCGCCGGACGGGCTTCTGGTGGGCGGGCAGGCTCTTGCTTTCTGGGCCGATCATTTACAGGCCAGGCGTCCCGCGAATCTCGTTTCCGGAGTCACGGCGGATGTCGACTTCATCGGAAATGCCGCTCTCGCGGAAAATCTGGGGAAGCGGCTCGGCTGGAAAACCTGGATACCCGCGCTCGATGATGCGACTCCGCAAACCGGCAAGGTGAGCCACCGCCTCAAGGATGGCAGCGTGAAACAGGTGGATTTCCTCTCTGGTGTGGCAGGACTCTCGACCAAGGAGCTTGTCCGCCGCGCCGTGGAGATGGAGGTGCCGGATATCGGTCGCCTACGGGTGATTCATCCTGTCGATGTGCTGGATAGCCGCATCCAGAATCTGCACTTGCTGCCGGAGAAACGCACGCCGATGGGGATCGCCCAGGCAAAGCTCGCCGTCGATGTGGCGCGCGCATTCATTCGGCAGCAAATTTCGGTACGTAACGAGAGGACGGGGTTAAAG
>JBATEA010000396.1:0-1893 GCA_049663745.1 Steroidobacteraceae bacterium
CCATCTACGCGCTCGATATGGGCGCGCTGATCGCCGGCACGAAGTATCGAGGCGACTTCGAAAAGCGGCTCAAGGGTGTCGTGACCGAGCTCAAGAAGCGGCCGGGCGCGATCCTGTTCATTGACGAGATCCACACCGTGATCGGCGCCGGTGCCGCCTCCGGTGGGGTCATGGATGCATCCAACCTGATCAAGCCCGTGCTCGCAAACGGTGAGCTGCGTTGCATCGGCTCCACCACCTACCAGGAATACCGCGGCATCTTCGAGAAGGACCATGCGCTCGCCCGGCGGTTCCAGAAGATCGATGTCGTCGAGCCGACCGTCGCCGAGACGATCGAGATCCTGCGCGGCCTGCGCACGCGATTCGAGGAGCATCATGGGGTCAGCTATGCCGACGACGCGCTGACCGCGGCGGCCGAGCTCTCCGAGCGGCACATCAACGACCGGCACCTGCCGGACAAGGCGATCGACGTCGTCGATGAAGCCGGGGCATCGCTGCGGCTGAAGCCCGTGGCCGAACGGGAAAAGACCGTCACCGTCGCCCACATCGAGGCGGTTGTCGCGCGCATCGCGCGCATCCCGCCAAAGCACGTCTCCATGTCGGACCGGGAAGTGCTGCAGAACCTGCAGCGCAATCTCAAACTCGTCATCTACGGCCAGGACCCCGCGATCGACGCGCTTTCGGCCGCCATCAAGATGGCCCGCGCCGGGCTCGGCAACGAGCGGCGCCCGGTCGGCAGTTTCCTGCTTGCCGGACCAACCGGCGTCGGCAAGACCGAGGTGACCCGACAGCTGGCGATTGCGCTCGGCGTCGAGTTCGTGCGCTTCGACATGTCCGAGTACATGGAGCGGCATACCGTGTCGCGCTTGATCGGCGCGCCGCCGGGCTATGTCGGCTTCGACCAGGGCGGCCTCCTGACCGAGGCGATCGCAAAGCACCCGCACAGCGTGCTGCTGCTGGACGAGATCGAGAAAGCGCACCCGGACGTCTTCAACCTGCTGCTGCAGGTGATGGATCATGGCACGCTGACCGACAACAACGGGCGCAAGGCGGATTTTCGCAACGTGATCATCGTCATGACGACCAATGCCGGTGCGGCGGACATGAACCGCGCCAGCATCGGATTCACGCAGCAGGATCACGCGCCGGACGGCATGGAAGCCGTACGCCGCATCTTCTCGCCCGAGTTCCGCAACCGCCTGGACGCCGTGATCCAGTTCAAGCAGCTCGACGCACAGACGATCGAGCGCGTGGTCGACAAGCTGCTGCTCGAGATCGAGGCACAACTCGAGCAGAAAGGCGTGGCGCTCGCGGTGGACGAGGACGCGCGTCGCTGGATCGCCGCCAGGGGCTATGACCCGACGATGGGCGCACGGCCGATGGCCCGGGTGCTGCAGGAACACGTCAAGCGCCCGCTCGCCGAGGAACTGCTGTTCGGCCGCCTGGCGGGCGGCGGATCAGTCAGGGTGTCACTGGCCAAGGGTGGCGAAGAGCTGGCACTCGAATGCCGGCCGGCACGCGAACCCGAATTATTGGGTCAGGATTAAACTTCGCCAGCGGAGAAAAGGGGACGCAACCCTTGTTTCGGGAAAAAGGGTTGCGTCCCCTTTTTCTAGCGCGCGCGATAGATGATCCGGCCCTTCGTCAGGTCGTAGGGCGTCAGTTCGACCGTGACGTTGTCGCCGGTCAGGATCCGTATGTAGTGCTTGCGCATCTTGCCCGAGATATGGGCAGTCACGATGTGGTCATTCTGCAGTTTCACGCGGAATGTCGTGTTGGGCAGGGTCTCGACGACCTCTCCCTCCATCTGAATTGCTTCTTCCTTGGCCAGTCCATCCCGGCGCTGGAGCGGAAACCGCGCGGATTGTGACCTAGCGCGTCCCTGCATGCAAT
>JBATEA010000397.1:0-2322 GCA_049663745.1 Steroidobacteraceae bacterium
TCTATAACGGCGTCTCCGAACTGGACCTCGTGCAGCGTGCCGATATCGATCTGGCGGCTGCGGCACTCGGCCAGCTCGCGATGGGGCGCGTCAGGCGGCCCGGTCGGCCGATCGTCCGGGTATTCAATCCAGACCCCGCGCGCGACGGATTCGCCTCCTCGCATACCGTCATCGCGGTCATCACGGATGACATGCCGTTTCTCCTCGATTCACTCGGCATCGTCTGCACCCAGGACAAGCTCGCAATCCACCTGATTGCGCACCCGGTTTTCGGCGTGGTGCGGGACCGGCGGGGCCGCCTGGCAGACCTTTACCTCGACGACACACGCCCGGGAACGAAGGCCGAATCCTGGCAGTTCGTCGAAGTCGATCGCGAGTCGGACCCGGCGCGCCTCGTCGCTCTCGAGCGGCGCATCCGCCGCGCACTCGAAGATGTGCGATGCGCGACTGCCGACTGGCATCTGATGCGCCGCATGGCGCGCGAAATCGCGGCCGATCTCGGCAAGCGGCCGCGTGGACCGCAGGCCAGCGAGACTCGCGAGGTCAAGGCCCTGCTCGAGTGGATGGAGGAAGGGCACTTCGCCTTCCTCGGCTATCGCGAATACCGGCTGCGCCGCGGCCGGAGCCGCGACCTGCTGCAGCCGATCGCAAAAACCGGGCTCGGCCTCATGCGGCCCAGCCGCCACCGCAGGCACCGTTCGGTCGTGCTAAAGGGCGAAGGGCGCGAATTCGCGCGCTCCAAGGACTTGCTGATCATCACGAAGGCGAATTCGGTAGCCACCGTGCATCGCGCGACCTACCTCGATTACGTCGGCATCAAGACCTTCGACGCGGCCGGCAATGTCACGGGCGAACGACGCTTCATTGGCCTGTGGACCTCGTCAGCGTACAACCGCAGCCCGCGCGAGATCCCGGTGCTGCGGCACAAGGTGCAGAGCGTCATCGACCACTTCGGCCTGAAACCGACCAGCCACGACAACAAGGCGGTCGTGCAGGCACTCGAGACATTCCCGCGCGACGAACTGTTCCAGGCGAGCATCGGCGACCTGGTCCGAATCATCCGTGGCATCGTCAATCTCTATGAGCGTGCGCAGGTGCGCCTGTTCGTGCGCCGCGATGCATTCCACCGTTTCTATTCCTGCCTCGTCTTCGTTCCGCGCGACCGCTACAACACCCAGGTCCAGGAGCGCATCGAGCGGCTCGCGCTCCACGCCTTCGGGGGCCAGGCGATCGAATCGCAGGTGCAGATCTCCGAATCCGTGCTCGCGCGCCTGCACCTGCTGGTGCGCACGCCCGTGAAATCCAGTCGCCCGATCGATGCGGCCGGGCTCGAGCGGCAGATCATGGATTCCGTGCGGACCTGGATGGACCACCTGCAGGAAGGGCTGCGCGAGTCGCACGACGATGCGGAGTGCTCGCGCCTGCTGCATGAATGGGGCAACGCCTTCCCGGCCGCTTACCAGGAAGACACGACGACCGAAGAAGCCATTGGCGATATCGACTGCCTCGAGAGACTCATCGCGGAGCCCAGCGGGCTGCGCATGCACCTCTACCGTCCCGAAGGGCAACCACTGCACAAAGTGCAATTCAAGCTGTTCCGGCGTGACAGCCCGATTCCGATCTCGGATGTGCTGCCGACCATCGAGAACCTGGGCCTGAAGCTGATCAGCGAACGACCCTACGAAATCAATGCGGCGACGGGAACATTCTGGATCCAGGACTTCGAACTCGAGCACCCACGCGGCGTTCGCATCGACCTGGCAAGCGACGGCCCGCGTTTCAAGGCCACGTTCGCGAACGTGTGGCTCGGGCGCGCCGACAATGACGGCTTCAACCGCCTCGTGCTGGCCGCCGATCTCGAGTGGCGTGAAGCGATGGTGCTCAGGACCTACGCGCGCTGGTTCGGACAGCTCGGCCTGCCGCTGTCACAAGCCTACTTGGAGAACGCGCTTGCGACCAATGCCGCTGCGGCCGACCGCCTGTTGCGCCTGTTCAAGGCGAAGTTCGATCCGGAGCTCAAGGGTGTCCAGCGGCGGCGTGCCGAGGCGGGCCAGCGCCGCGCGCTCGAAAGGCTCCTTGCGCGAGTCACCCGCATCGATGACGACCGTATCCTGCGCGCGTTCCTGGCGGCAATCGACGCGACGCTCCGGACCAATTTCTTCCAGGCCGCGGCGGACGGCGCACCGAAACCCTACCTGTCCATCAAAATCGACCCGCGCAAGGTTCCGGAAACGCCACAGCCGAAGCCCATGTTCGAGATCTTCGTGCACTCGCCGCAGTTCGCGGGCGTGCACCTGCGCCTGGGCCGCGTCGCTCGCGGCG
>JBATEA010000398.1:0-4473 GCA_049663745.1 Steroidobacteraceae bacterium
TGCCCGGCGCGTTGCAGCAGCGTCGAGATGCGTGCCGCCGGCGAGGCGCCCGCGAGTTCCGCGCGCATCGTGGCGAGGTGCTGGATCCGCAAGCCGAGGCCACGACGAACCGCCATCGCGAGGCGGCCCTGCAGTTCGTCGATCCGCTGCGTGCGTTGCGCCAGGGCCTGCGATGGATGCTGCAGCCACAGCCGCTTCCAGGTTCGCGTCAGCTTTTCGCGGCGCTGCAGGTGGCCGCGGCCCGCAGCGAGACCGAGCCGCCGCAACATAGCCTCGAGCGAGGCAAGCCAGGTGGCGCCGTCCGGCACCGCGAGTTCGGCCGCTGCCGATGGCGTTGGCGCGCGCACGTCGGCGACGAAATCCGCAATCGTGAAATCCACTTCATGGCCGATGCCACTGATGAGCGGCAGGGTCAGCCGGTCGATGGCGCGGGCCAGGGATTCCTCGTTGAAGGCCCACAGGTCCTCCAGCGACCCACCGCCGCGCACCAGCAGCAGCACGTCCACCTCGGCACGGCGGTCGGCGAGGGCGAGGGCCTCGGCAATATCCCGCGCCGCCGTGGCGCCCTGCACGGGCACCGGGTAGAGCAGGACCGGAATGGCGGGGAAACGACGTCGCAGGACCTGCAGCACGTCCCTGAGCGCCGCGCCGGAGGGCGAAGTCACGACGCCGATGCGACGCGGCAGGCGTGGCGGCGCGCGCTTGCGCGAGGCGTCGAACAGGCCTTCGGCTGCCAATGATAGTTTCAGGGCCTCGAAGCGGCGCCGCAGCTCGCCTTCGCCGGCTTCTTCCAGGTGATCGATGACGAGCTGGAAATCGCCACGCGGCTCATAGAGGCCGACGCGCGCCCGCAGCAGTACCTGCATGCCATCCCTGAGCGTTGCGCGCACGGCCTGGTTGCGCTGCCTGAACATCACGCAGCGCACCTGCGCAGCCTCGTCCTTCAGGCTGAAGTACCAGTGGCCGGAGGCCGGTCGGGAGAGGTTCGACAATTCGCCCTCGATCCAGATCGACGGCAGACCGGATTCCAGCAGTCCACGAACCTCGCGATTGAGGCGGGCAACCGTGTAGACATCGCGGCCGGCGCGCGGATCCATGCGCGCATGCTAGTCGAGCGCGAGGGCCGCCGCACATAGAGCTAACGCCCCGGGGCACATGCGTCGTACAATGCGCCGCTTCATTCGGACTGCCCCCGGGGGACTGCACCGATGCGCATCGTCCAGGAAGCACTCACCTTCGACGACGTCCTGCTCGTTCCGGCCTACTCGGAGGTGCTGCCCCGCGAAGTCGACCTGTCGACGCGCCTGACCCGGGGAATCCGGCTCAATCTCCCGCTCGTTTCCGCCGCGATGGACACCGTGACCGAAGCGCGCCTCGCCATCACGATCGCGCAGGAAGGCGGGATCGGCATCATCCACAAGAACATGCCGGCCGCGGACCAGGCCAGGGAAGTCGGGCGCGTCAAAAAGCACGAGAGCGGCGTGATCAAGGACCCGATCACCATCCGTCCCGATGCGACCATCCGCGAAGTCATCGCATTGACGCGTGCCAAGGGAATTTCCGGCCTGCCGGTCACCGCGGACGGCAATATGGTCGTCGGCATCGTCACGCATCGCGACATCCGGTTCGAGGAACAGCTCGACCTGCCGGTCTCGAAGGTCATGACGCCGCGCGAGCGCCTCGTCACGGTGCGCGAGAACACGCCGCGCGAGGAAGTCCTGCTGCTTTTGCACCGTCATCGCATCGAGAAGATACTGGTCGTGGACGGCGCAGGGCGGCTGCGCGGCATGATCACCGTGCGCGACATCCAGAAGGCGCGCGACTTTCCGCGCGCATGCAAGGACGAACACAGCCACCTGCGGGTCGGTGCGGCGGTCGGAACCGCGCCGGACACGCTCGACCGGGTGGCAATGCTGGTTGAGGCGGGCGTGGACGTGGTCGTCGTCGACACCTCGCACGGTCATTCACGCGGCGTGCTGGCGACGGTCGCGAAGATCAAGAGCATCCACGCCGGGCTGCAGGTCGTGGGCGGGAATATCGTGACGGCAGAGGGCGCGCGCGCGCTCGTGGACGCGGGCGCCGACGGCGTCAAGGTCGGTATCGGCCCGGGTTCGATCTGCACCACACGCGTCGTCGCCGGCGTCGGCGTGCCGCAGATTTCCGCTATCGCGACCGTCGCCGAGGCGCTGGCGAAGTCGGACGTGCCACTGATTTCCGACGGCGGCATCCGTTACTCGGGCGACGTCGCAAAGGCGATCGCCGCGGGCGCCCACACCGTGATGATCGGTGGCCTGTTCGCGGGTACCGAGGAATCGCCGGGGGAAGTCGAGCTCTACCAGGGCGCGTCCTACAAGTCCTACCGCGGCATGGGTTCGCTCGGCGCGATGGCGCAGCGTCATGGCTCGAGCGACCGCTATTTCCAGGACACGACCGAGGAACTCGAGAAGCTGGTGCCCGAAGGCGTCGAGGGACGCGTGCCCTACAAGGGCGGGCTGGTCGCGATCCTGCATCAGTTGTCTGGCGGCGTGCGCGCCGCCATGGGCTATACCGGCAGCGCCAGCATCGAGGAGATGCGCACGCGGCCGTCATTCGTGCGCATCACCGGCGCCGGCGTGCGTGAGAGCCACGTGCATGACGTGAGCATCACGAAGGAAGCGCCGAACTACCGGATCAGCTGATGGCGGCCCGGCTCCAGTCGGCCGTCGCCGACATCCATGCACACCGCGTCCTGATCCTCGACTTCGGGGCGCAATACACGCAGCTGATCGCGCGCCGGGTCCGCGAGCTCGGCGTCTACTGCGAGATCCTCCCCTGGGACGCGGGTGAGCCGGCTGTTGCCGCATTCGGCGCCCGCGGGATCATCCTGTCGGGCGGGCCGGAGTCCGTGACCGACGCGAGTCCGCCCCGCGCGCCGCCCAATGTGTTCACGCTCGGCGTGCCGGTGCTCGGCATCTGCTACGGCATGCAGACCATGGCGGCGCAGCTCGGCGGCCGCGTCGCGCCGTCCAGCCATCGCGAGTTCGGCTACGCGCGCGTCAGGCGCACGGGGCCTTCGCGTCTCCTCGACGGCATCACGCAGGATGACGAGCACGAATCGCCGGAGCTCGACGTCTGGATGAGCCATGGTGACCGCGTCGAGGCCATGCCGCCCGGTTTCGCAGCGATCGCGTCCACCGACAATGCGCCGCTGGCGGCGATGGCCGACGAGAAACGGCGCTTCTATGGCGTCCAGTTCCATCCCGAAGTCACGCACACGCGTGCCGGCGCCCGCATTCTCGAGCGTTTCCTGCGCGAAATCTGCGGCTGCGATGCGCTTTGGGATGCCGGCAACATCGTCACCGACCTGATTGCGCGGATTCGCGAGCAGGTCGGCGGCGGCAAAGTCCTGCTGGGGCTCTCGGGTGGCGTGGACTCGTCGGTGGTCGCGGCGCTGCTGCATCGCGCGATCGGCGCGCAGCTGACCTGCGTATTCGTCGATCACGGGCTGCTGCGGCAGGGCGAGGGCGACCAGGTCATGGAAACCTTTGCACGTCACATGGGCCTGAGAGTGATCCGTGTGGACGCCGGCGAGCGCTTCTTCGCGGCGCTCGCTGATGAGGAGGACCCGGAGCGCAAGCGCAAGATCATCGGCCGGCTGTTCATCGAGGTCTTCGAGGAGGAGGCGCACCGGATCGAGCGCGTCGATTGGCTGGCGCAGGGCACTATTTATCCGGATGTCATCGAGTCAGCCGGCGCGAAGACCGGCAAGGCGCATGTCATCAAGTCGCACCACAATGTCGGCGGATTGCCGGAGCGGATGAAGCTGAAATTGCTCGAGCCGTTGCGCGAACTCTTCAAGGACGAGGTGCGGCGCATCGGAGTCGAGCTCGGCTTGCCGCGCGAGATGGTCTTCCGCCACCCGTTCCCGGGACCGGGGCTCGGCGTGCGCATCCTGGGCCGTGTGAGTCGCGAGGCCGCGGACATCCTGCGCCGCGCCGACGCGATCTACATCGACGAATTGCGCGCCCACGACCTCTACGATCGCGTCAGCCAGGCCATGGCGATCTTCCTGCCGGTGCGCTCGGTTGCAGTGATGGGCGACGGACGGCGCTACGACTGGGTGATCGCGCTGCGCGCGGTGGAGACGATCGACTTCATGACCGCGCACTGGGCGCGGCTGCCCTACGAATTCCTCGATCACGTTTCTCGGCGCATCGTCAACGAGGTGAAAGGCGTCTCGCGCGTCGTCTACGATGTTTCCAGCAAGCCGCCGGCGACGATCGAGTGGGAGTGAGGGGCGCTCTCCGCGCCTCGTTTCTGATCGAACCAGACGGATTTGCCAAGCCCAGCGGATACCCTCAGCGCTTCGGCTCGGCGGCGGTTTCGGGGTGCGGACCGGGGTAACTGTGGCCGGCTGGCGGTCCGGCGGGGCTTGCGGGTGGCAGGGTTTGCCGGGCAAGGCCGGTCGACGGTAGGCTCGAGCTCACCATAAGG
>JBATEA010000399.1:0-2679 GCA_049663745.1 Steroidobacteraceae bacterium
CGCGTAATGAACGGCCGTGCTCGCCGCGATCGCCGCGCCGATCGCAGGCGCGTCACGGCCGATCAGGACCGCGGCCCTGACCTTGCCGCGGCAGGCCCTGGCCAGCGGCCCGAAGTCCTGACCCTTGCCGTCGCCGCCGGCGATCAGCACCAGCGGTCCCGGGAGGCCCTCGATCGCGGCCTGCGTCGCGCCGACGTTGGTGCCCTTCGAGTCGTCGATCCAGCACAGGCCGCGCGCCTCGGCGATCAGCTGCGAACGATGCGGCAGGCCCTCGAAGCGCGCGAGCACACCGGTCATCGCCGCGCGCGGCAGGCCACAGGCCGTGCCGACCGCGAGCGCCGCGAGCGCGTTGGCCGCGTTGTGGCGGCCCGGCAGCTTGAGTGCGTCCACTGGCATCAGCGCCTCGCTGCCGGCGGCAAGCCAGTCCCTGCCGTCACGCGCGAGCAGGCGAAAGTCCGCATCGGCGCGTGACAGGCTGAATCCCAGCCGGCGCTGTCCTGGGCGCGTCATGCGGCTGACCAGCGCGTCATCGAGATTGACGATCGCGGTCGCGCAGCGCTCGAAGATGCGCGCCTTCGCGGCGGCATATTCCGCGACGTCGCGGTAGCGATCGAGGTGATCCGGCGTCACGTTCAGGATTGCAGCCGCCTCCAGCTGCAGCGAATGCGTGGTCTCGAGCTGGTAGGACGACAGCTCGAGCACGTACATCGCCGCCGGCGGACCCGCGAGCAGGTCGAGCGCCGGCTCGCCGAGGTTTCCGCCGACACGCACGACGATGCCGGCGGCTTTCGCCATCTCGCCGACCAGCGTCGTCACCGTGCTCTTGCCGTTCGTGCCGGTGATGCCGATGACCCGGCCGCCCGCCTCGCGCGCGAACAGCTCGATGTCACCGACCAGGTCGAGGCCGCGCGCAGCCGCCTGTTGCAGGAAGGGCTCGCGCAGCGACACGCCCGGCGAGACGATGATCTGGTCGGCGCCTTCGAGCACGGCAACATCGAATCCGCCGAGGACGGTCGCCGCAGCCGGCACCAGCCGGCGCAATTCGGTCAGTCCCGGCGGCGAGGCCCGGGAATCAGTCACGACCAGCGAGTGCCCGCGCGCCGCAAGATGGCGCGCGCAGGACACCCCGGTGCGGCCAAGGCCGACGATCACGCTGCGCGGACCGGTTGCCGTCTGCTGCATCAGCGCAGTTTCAATGTCGCCAGCCCGAGCAGGACCAGCATGAAGGAGATGATCCAGAAGCGGACGATGACTTTCGGCTCGGCCCATCCCTTCAGTTCGTAGTGGTGATGGATCGGCGCCATCCGGAAAATGCGTTTGCCGCGCAACCGGAATGACGCGACCTGCAGCATGACGGAGACCGTCTCGAGCACGAAGATCCCGCCCATGATCGCGAGCACGAGCTCCTGGCGGACGATCACTGCGACGACGCCGAGCGCCGCACCGAGCGCGAGTGCGCCGATGTCACCCATGAAGACCTGGGCGGGATAGGTGTTGAACCACAGGAATCCGAGCCCGGCGCCGACGATGGTCGCGAGGAAGATCAGCATCTCGCCCGCCCCCGGCACGTAGGGAATCTGCAGGTAGGCCGCGAAGTTGACGTGGCCGGTGACATAGGCGAACACGCCGAGGGCGCCTGAGACCATCACGCAGGGCATGATCGCGAGCCCGTCGAGGCCGTCGGTCAGGTTGACCGCATTGCTCGAGCCCACGATCACGAAGTACGTGAAGATGATGAATGTCGTCGCGCTCATCGGCAGCGCGACATTCTTGAAAAACGGCAGGTACAGAGCCGTTTCGGTCAGGCCCTCCGCGGTCATCCACAACGCGATCGCGGCGGCGAGGCCCGCGAGCGACTGCCACAGGTATTTCCAGCGGGCCGCGAGGCCCTTGGGGTTGCGCACGACGAGTTTCAGGTAGTCGTCGTAGAAGCCGATCAGCCCGAAGGCCAGCGTGACGCCGAGCGCGATCCAGACGAAGCGGTTGCTGAGCCTCGCCCACAGGAGCGTGCCAACCGTCATCGCGACCAGGATCAGCGCGCCGCCCATCGTCGGCGTGCCCATCTTGCCGAGATGCGTGTCCGGTCCGTAGTCGCGAACCACCTGGCCGATCTGCTTCTCGGCGAGCTTGCGGATCATCCACGGCCCGACCAAGAGCGCGATCGAGAGCGCGGTGAGCGCGGCGAGGATCCCGCGCAGCGTCAGGTAGCCGAAGACCCGGAAGCCCCCGTAGTAACCCGCCAGCCATTCGAACAGGTCCAGCAGCATGCCTCTGCCCTCAGTTGCCGTTGCCGGCGGCGGCGAGCGGCTGCATCAGCCGCTCCACGACGCGCTCGAGATGATTGACCCGCGATCCCTTGATCAGCACCGTCACGCCCGCGTCGAGGCCCGCAGCCACCGCGTCGGCGAGTCTTGTCGCATCATCGAAAAAGCTGCCGCGAGCCCCGAATGCGGAGACGGCGAGCCGTGCCGCAGCGCCGAACGCAAACAGGCGCGCGATGCCGGCGCGACGCGCGTAGTCGCCGATGCCGGTATGACTCGCCTCGGTGTGCGAACCGAGCTCCCCCATCTCGCCGAGCACCAGCCAGTGTTCGCCCGGCAGGCTGCACAACACGTCGATGCCGGCGCGCACCGAGCTCGGGTTCGCGTTGTAGGAGTCGTCGATCAGCCAGGAACCGCG